>NZ_JBFNXQ010000055.1:0-35624 GCF_041018925.1 Geodermatophilus maliterrae | reverse complement strand
GCCCGGGCCGGTGCCGCCGACGCCGAGACCCGCCGCAGGGCGCAGGCCATCGCGCGGCGGCTGGCCGTGCCACGCCCGCCGCAGGACCGGCGACCCCGCCGCGGGGCGGGGGAGCTGCGCAGCCTGCCGTGGAGCGGCGGCTCCGACGAGCTCGACCTGGAGCGCACGCTCGACGCCCTGGCCGGGAACCCCTTCCTCGAGGACCGCGACGTCGTCGTCCGGGAGCGGGTGCGCCAGCGCCGGTCGGTGGTGCTCGTCGTCGACGTGTCGGGGTCGATGAAGGGCGAGCGGGTGCGCACCGCGGCCGCCACGGTCGGCGCCCTGGCCGGGGAGCTCGCTCGTGACCGGATCGGCGTCGTCGCCTTCTGGTCCGACGCCGCGGTGCTCGTCCGCCCGGGCGAGCAGGTCGGCCCGCTCGCCGTGCTGGACCTGCTGCTGCGCGTGCCCACCCAGGGCCTGACCAACGTGACGTTCGCGCTGGAGACCGCCGGCCGGCTGCTGACCGGCGTCCCGGCCCGCGACGCGCGGGTGCTGCTGCTGAGCGACTGCGTGCACAACGCCGGCCCCGACCCGCGGCCGACCGCCGGCCGGCTGCCGCGGCTGGACGTGCTGCTCGACGTGTCGGGGGAGAGGGACGTCGAACTCGGCCGCGACCTCGCCCGTCTCGGCCGCGGCCGGCTGCGGCTGGTCCGCGGGCACTCCGACGTCGCCGCGGCCCTGGGCGCCGTCTTCACGGACTGAGCGGGCCGTCCTCAGGCGGCGCGGTCCCCGACGGAGGCGAGCGCGGCGGCCTGCTCGGCGCACAGCTCGGCCAGCGCCTGGGGCGCCGAGCGGCACAGTCGCGGGAAGGCCAGGAACCCGTGCGGCATGCCGACGTACTGCGTGAGCCGCACCGGGACCCCGGCCCCCTGCAGCGCCTCGGCGTAGCGGTACCCGTCGTCGCGGATCGGGTCGTGCTCGGCGACCTGTACCAGCGCCGGCGGCAGCCCGGAGTGGTCGGCGGCGAACAGCGGCGAGGCGTGGGGCGCCCGCGGGTCCTGCCCGCCCAGGTAGTGGTCGCGGAAGGCCAGGCAGTCCGCCTTGCTCAGGATCGGTGCGGAGGCGTTCGCGTCGATCGACGGACTGCTCATCGTGAGGTCGACCGACGGGTAGACCAGCCCCTGGTGGGCGATCCGCGGCCCGGACCGGTCGCGGACCATCAGGCTGACGACGGCGGCCAGGTTGCCACCGGCGCTGTCGCCCGTCACCGCCACCCGGCCGGGGTCGGCGCCGAGCTCGCCCGCCCGCTCGACGACGTCGACCAGGGCCGCGTAGCAGTCCTCGGCCGCGGCCGGCCAGCGGTGCCCCGGGGCCAGCCGGTAGTCCACCGAGACGACGACGGCGCCGACGGTCGCCGCGACGTTGCTGCACAGCCAGTCGCCGGAGTCCAGGTTGCCGACCGTCCAGCCGCCGCCGTGGAAGTGCACCACCAGCGGGAGCGTGCCCGTGGCGTGCTCCGGGCGGTAGGTGCGGACCGGCACCGGCCCGACCTCGCCGCGCGCGGTGCCGTCGGTCAGCCGCACGCCGCGGGCCACGCCGCCGACGAGCAGGTCGGTCACCGGGTTGTGGCGGACGCGCACCTGCTGGGCGCGCCGGAGCCGCCGGTCGTCCATCGTCGCGACCGAGAAGCGGCCCAGCACCCGGCCGAGCAGCCGCACCCGCAGGTCCATCCGTGCCATGGGTTCCTCCTGCTGCGAGGGACGTGCGTCGGGCCGGGGTGCGTGGGTCAGGGCTCGGCGAACCAGGCCCAGCCGAGGCCGGGGACGGTCAGCCGGCCGCCCCGGACGCCCAGCGGGCCGTCGCTGCCGTGCACCTGGGCGAAGGTGCCGAAGCCGGTGACGGTGTCGGCGTCCACCTGCTGCGGGTGCGGGGAGACGTTGGCGACCCCGACGAAGGTGCCGCTGCGCGGGTGCCGGCGGCGCCAGACGAGGACGGCGTCGCTGCCGGCGTCGAGCACCTCGGGCTCGGTGCCGCCGCGCAGCGCCAGCAGCGAGCGGCGGACCTCCCCGAGCCGGCGCACCCCGGCGAACACCCGGCCCTCGAGCGTGGCCGGGTCGGTGCGGCGGGCCGCGGCGGCCCAGTCCATGGGCGGTCGGTGCATCCAGCGGTTGTCCGGCGCCCGCTCGGGGTCGTCGAGGTAGCCGGTGTCGTTGCGCAGCGCCAGTTCGTCGCCCGTGTAGAGCAGCGGGATGCCGCCGAAGGCGTAGGCGACGGAGTAGAGGAGCAGCAGCCGCCGGACGCCGACGTCGAGCGCGGCAGGGTCGTCCCGCTCCAGCGCGTCCTCGATGCCGCACAGCGACGCCGCCGACCCGGAGATCCGCGCGTCCCCGGTCGCCTCGTTCTCCTGGAACAGCGCGCCGCGGGCGAAGGAGCCCGGGAACCGGCCGGAGTAGAAGTCGTTGAGGAAGCGCCGGTGGGCGAATCCGTCGAGGCCGACCGCGCCGGCGTCGGCGTCGGTGATCGCCCAGCCGATGTCGTCGTGGCCGCGCACGTAGGTGACCCAGGTGGTCGACGGCGGGATCGGCCGCATCCGCCGCAGCGCCTGCCGGGCCAGCCGGACGTCGCCGGTGGCCAGGCTGCTCCACAGCAGCACCATGAGCGAGTTGTGGTACGCCAGCTCGCACTCGGGCCGGAAGCGCTCGTGCGCGCCGAGGTAGGCCACGAGGTCGTCGGGGGCGACGATCGCCTCGGCCTTGAAGACGACGCCGGGCGCGGCCAGCCGGGTCAGTGCGTGCAGCAGCTGCAGCAGCGTGTGCCCCTCGGGCTGGTTCTGGCAGCTGGTGCCCATCCGCTTCCACATGAACGGCACGGCGTCCATGCGGAAGACGTCGACCCCGCGGTTGGCCAGCCAGGTGATCTCGCCGAGCATCGCCAGCGTGACCTCGGGGTTGGTGTAGTCGAGGTCCCACTGGTAGGGCCAGAACGTCGTCCACACCCAGCCGCCGGCGCCCCCGCAGGCCTCCGGGACCCAGCTGAACGAGCCCGGCGCCCGGTCGGGGAAGACCTCCGGGATCGTCGCGTCGTAGGCGTCGGGCAGCGTGCGGTCGGGGAAGGCGCTGTAGAAGCCGGCGTAGGCGGGGTCGCCGGCCAGCCAGCCCTGCGCCCAGGGGTGCTCGCGGGCGGTGTGGTTGAGCACCAGGTCGATGCACAGGCTCATGTCCCACGCGTGCAGCGCCGCGGCCGCCGTCTCGAGGTCGGCCATGGTGCCCAGCCGGGGGTCGACGGCGCGGTAGTCGGCCACCGCGTAGCCGCCGTCGTTCTCGCCCTCGCGCGGCCGGAGCAGCGGCATGAGGTGCAGATAGGTGGTGCCGAGCTCCTCGAGGTGGTCGAGGTGCTCGGGCAGCCGGTCGAGGGTGCCGCAGAACCGGTCGACGTAGCAGACGTAGCCCTGCACCCGCGCCCGCTGGAACCAGCCCGGGTCGATCTCCCGGCGCCGGTCGAGCCGCCGCAGGGCCGCCGGGCGCTCGGCCGCCGCGGCCAGGGCGGTCCCCAGCGCCCGCTCGAACAGCGCGTCGGCCCGGTCGCCGTAGAGGAGGCCCAGCGGCACGTGCACGTCGAAGAGCGCCAGCTCGGCGCGGGTGACGAAGGCGTCGGCGTCGGCCTCGCCCAGGGCGGCCACCGCGTCGTCGGCCAGCCGCGGGCGCAGCGCCGTCCACGCCCGGACGGCGGCGTCCCGCCGCGCTGCCGCGGAGCCGGTCGCGCCCGCCCCCAGTGTGTCCCCGCTCACCACGGCTCGACCCTAGAAGGACCCCCTGCTCCCCGCCCCTCGCGAGCTCGCGGCGGGACCCGGCAGGGGGCCGCCCTGCCCCCTGCGCCGCCGGGCAGCGGCTGGTCGTGCGGTCAGCCGCAAGTGGGCAGGACGCGAACGGCGAGCACCGCGAGGTCGTCGTCGGTGCGGTCGGGGACCACGCGGGTCAGCAGCCGGTCGCACAGGGCGTCGGCCGACAGCCCGCCGAGGCCGCGCAGCGCGCCGGTGAGCCGGGCCAGCCCGGAGTCGATGTCCAGCCGCCCCGCCTCGACCAGCCCGTCGGTCACCAGCAGCACCGTCTCCCCGGGCCGGACGGCGACCTGGTGGTCGGTGCGCGGGGCGGACTCCGGGATGCCGAGCAGCCGCTCGGCGCGGGAGGTGAGCAGCCGCACCTCGCGGTCGGGGGACACCAGCAGGGGCGGCAGGTGCCCGGCCGACGACCAGCGCAGCGAGCGCGTGCCGTCGCCGTCCGGGAGCTCGAGGCGGGCGACCAGCGCGGTGGCCAGGGTGCCCAGGTGCAGGCCGGTGAGCACCCGGTCGACCCGGTCCAGCGTCCGCGCCGGGCTGTCGGGGGAGTCGTAGGCCAGCGTGCGGACGGCGCTGCGCAACTGGGCCATGGCCGCGGCGGCCTCGACGCCGTGGCCGGTGACGTCGCCGATGACCAGCAGCGTCGCGCCGTCGGGCTGGAGGACGGCGTCGTACCAGTCGCCGCCCACCAGGGCCTGCGACCCGGCCGGCCGGTAGCGGACGGCGATCTCGAGCCCGTCCGGCTGCGGCGGCGGGGTGAGCAGGCTGTGCTGCAGCGTCTCGGCCACCCGGAGCTGGCGGCCGTAGAGCCGGGTGTTGTCCAGTGCGAGCGCGCCCCGGCGGGCCACCTCCAGGGCCAGCGCGACGTCGGTCTCGCCGTGCGGCGGCCGGTCGCCGCTGCGCACCAGCGACAGCACCCCGAAGGCAGAGCCGCGGGCCTGCAGCGGCACGAGCAGGCTCGACGTGGGGTCCAGCTGCCGCCAGGCCGCGCGCACCGGCCCCTCGGGCAGCGACTCCGGGCCGAGGTCGGGGTCGAGCTCCGTCAGCCGCACCGGCTGCCCGGATCGCATCGCCGCGGTCAGCGCCGACTGGTCGCGCGGGGCGCTCACCCGGCCGGCGAGGTAGGTGTCGACGTCGGCCAGGAGCGCCGGGTCCCGGTGCGCGCGGGCCGTGCGGCCGGGGGCGCCGTCCCCGGCGAGCACCGTGACCGTCGCCCAGTCGGCCAGCCGCGGCACCACCAGGCCGGCCAGCCGGTCGGCGGCCTCGCCGGTGTCGAGCAGCTCCGCCAGGGACTCGGTGACCTCGGCGAGGAAGCGCACCCGGTCGTGCTCGCTGCCGGCCACGGGGGCCAGGGCCGGCGGCTGCGGCACGGCGACCTCCGGGCCGCCGGGACGCGGCAGGGCGGGCTCGCCGACGGAGGGTCCAGTCACCTCGGCTCCAGGTCGGGGCGCCGGTCGTCCGATCGGCATCGGGGAGGCAGCGTACGTCAGCGCACGCCCCGGACCCCGCTGCGCGCGGCCCGCGTCCCGCAGCTCCGGATGCGGGGCCGGGCCTTGCCGTGGTGTGCCGGCAGCGCGTAACATACAACCTTGTGGTTGTAGATCAGCCCGGCCCGGACGCCGTGGACCGCGTCTTCGCCGCCCTCGCCGACGCCACCCGGCGCGACATCGTCGCCCGGGTGCTGCGGGAGCAGGCGTCGGTCTCGGCGCTGGCGCGGAACTACGCGATGAGCTTCGCGGCGGTGCAGAAGCACGTCGCGGTGCTCGAGCGGGCCGGGCTGGTCACGAAGGAGCGTCGCGGCCGCGAGCAGCTCGTGCGGGGCGACGTCGGTTCCATCCGTGCGGCCGCCCGGCTGCTCGGCGAGTACGAGGAGCTCTGGCGCGCCCGCATCGGCCGCCTCGAGGGCATCCTCGCCGAACCTCCCGGAGGAGGACCGTCATGACCGTCGTCGACACCACCCAGGACCTCGACGCCCTGACCCTGACCATCGTCGCCGAGCTCGCCGCCCCGCCGGAGCGCGTCTGGCAGGTGTGGGTGGACCCGCGCCTGCTGGAGCGCTGGTGGGGCCCGCCGACCTGGCCGGCCACCTTCACCGAGCACGACGTCGCCGTCGGCGGCCGGTCCTCCTACTACATGACCGGGCCGGACGGCGACCGGGCGCACGGCTGGTGGCGGTTCACCGCCCTCGACGAGCCGCGGTCGCTGGAGTTCGAGGACGGCTTCGCCGACGCGGCCGGCCGGCCCGACGACGGCATGCCCGTGACGCAGGCGCGGGTGGACCTGGAGCCGAACTCGGCGGGTACGCGCATGACCGTGCGCTCGCGGTTCGCCGACCGGGCGCAGATGGAGCAGGTCCTGGCGATGGGCGTCGTCGAGGGCATGACCGGCGCGATGGGCCAGATCGACGAGGTCCTGCTCACCGCGGTGTGACCGCGGGTCGTCAGCGGGCGCGGCGGTCCCGGTAGCGGGCCGCCCGCTTCGCGGCGGCGGCGCGCCGGCGCTCGGAGTCGCGCGCCTCGCGACCCTCGGACGCCCGGTCCCGCAGGGCCTGGGCGGTGCCGGCCGGGTACCCGGCCTTCTTCACCCGGTTCTCGGTGGCCTCGGGCATGTAGGCGATCGAGAAGGCCAGGCCGAGGATGAGGCCGCCGAGGGCGGCCAGCCCGCGGATCCAGAAGGGGCCGGGGACCAGCAGCAGCACGAGGGCGACGGGGACGGCGAGCTGCACCAGCGTGCGGGCCACGTGCCGCAGCACCCAGGTGCGCGTCGTCGTGTCGAACAGCACCCACGTGTGGTTGCGGGCCGGCAGTCCCGCGCCCATCGCGTACCCGAGCCAGCGCAGCACGCCGGGCCGCTGCCGGGGGATCGGAGGGTCGGTGTCCTGGTCGGGGTGCACGGTTCCTGTCTACGCCTCAATCGTGAGTACACCAACCATTGGTGCCCCAATCACATTGTCGGGTCGGTCACCGAGCCGTCGTCCATCGCCAGCTGCGAGGCGTCGATGACCCGGGTGAGGGCGGAGTGCAGCGCCTGCAGCTCGTCGACCGGCATGCCGAGGTTCTCGACGATGCCGGCGGGGATGGCCTCGGCCTCGGCGCGCAGTGCCCGGCCGCGCTCGGTGAGCGCGATGGCCAGGGCCCGCTCGTCGCGCGGGTCGCGGTCGCGCCGGACCAGGTCGGCCGCCGCCAGTCGCTTGACGAGGGGGGAGAGCGTCCCGGGGTCGAGTTGCAGGAGCCGGCTGAGGTCCTTGATCGACAGCGGGCCGTGCTGCCAGAGCGCGAGCATGACGAGGTACTGCGGGTGGGTGAGGCCCATCGGCTCGAGGAAGCGCCGGTAGACCGCGACGACGTTGCGGGCCGCCACGGACAGCGCGAAGCAGACCTGACGCTCGAGGGCGAGGGGATCGGTGTCGGTGGGGGCCGCGTCGACGGACTGCACCCCCCGATGGTAATCGGGTGGTGCCCCAACGATTGGGGCGCCCGGGACGCGGCTGCGCGCCGTCCCGGTCAGCCGCCGGCCAGGCGGCGGGCGCGGGCCCGCGGGTGCTCGAGCAGGCCGTCGACGAGCCGCTGCAGTCCGGGGAGGTGACCGGCGGCGTCGTCGCGGAGGAAGCCGAGCGAGTCGTCGCCGCCCAGCGCGACCGGGACGTGCGGCGGCAGCGTGGCGAGCAGCCCGGCGGCCCCGTCCCCGGCGGCGGCCACCTGGCGGGCGCTGAGCCGCACGTAGCCGAGCGCGTCTCCCAGGGCGTCGACGACGGCCTCGACCTCCTCGGGCGTGCACGAGCCCACCGGCACGTCGAGGACGACGCCACCGGCGCTCGGCGCGACGACCGCCACCGCGTCGGCGACGAGGTCGGGCCGGTCGGCGGGGACGGGCGCGAGCAGCGGCAGCAGCCGGTAGGGGCGGGCCTGCTCGGCGAGCCGGCCGAAGACGTCGGCGCGCTGCGCCGGGCCCAGGTCGCCGGTCGCGAAGCGGGCGGTCACGTACCGGGCGCCGAAGCGGGCGCCCAGGTCGAGCACCCGGCCGTGGCCGGCGTGGACGTCGTCGCGCGGCAGACCGGTGCCCAGCTGCACGCGCCCGACGTCGAGGACGGTCACCCGGGTCTCGAGCAGCAGCGCGACCAGCCGGGCGAGGTTGCGCTCGCCGGCGCCCCCTCGCCACCACGGCTCGACCTCCGCGGTGCCGCCGACGTGCAGGCCGATCGAGTGCCACCCGGTGCCGGGCAGCGCCTCGGTGAGCTCCAGTGCGTCGTGCGGGTGGACGACGGACTGGTGCACCGCCAGGCGGTTCGCAGCGCGCACGGCTCACCGCCTCCCGGACGTCGTGGCCTGGCGGCGGCGCCGGTGGGCGGCCATCCGGACCGGCGCGTCGGTCGTGCCGTAGCCGTCGTACCCGTCGAGGCGCTGGACCACCTCGAAGAACACCCGGTCCCCGAGGACGTCGGTGGCCAGGTGCAGGTAGCCGCCGTGCGCGTCCTGCTCGTACATCAGCCCGTGCTCGCGGACCGCGGCCAGCAGCTCCTCCGGCAGGTCGACGCGCGCCGCCAGGTCGTCGGTGTAGTTGGCCGGCACCGGGAGCAGCGGCGCGCCGGCCGCCCGGAGCGCGCGGGCGGTGGCGACGACGTCGTCGGTGGCCAGCGCGATCGACTGCGGCTCGGGGACGCCGGGCGCCCAGCCGCCGCGGCGCAGCGCCGACACCGACAGGGCCAGCCGCACCGCCCGGTCCGGGCCGGTCACCGCCCGGGTCCGCACCAGGCCGAAGGGAGCGGCCAGCTCGGTGACCTCCTGCGGCTCCAGTCCGAGCACCGCCCGGTAGAATAGCCCGGCCTCGTCGAAGGCGTCGAAGGGCTGGGTGAGCGAGACGTGGTCGACGCCGGTGATCCCGGCGCCGGGCCCGGGCCGCTCGCCGGTGGACAGGAAGTCGGCCGGCCAGCCGTCGGGTCCGGTGCGGGTGAAGAAGACCTGCGTGCCGTCGGGGGCGGCGACGGCGGACAGCTGGGCCTCCGCGGCGCCGCGCGTGCGGGGGAGGACCGGGGCGCACATCGCCTCGGCGCGGGCGGCCGAGCGGCCCGGGTCGGCGCTCTCCAGGCCGAGGGCGGCGACCGAGGCGACGCCGGGCCCCGACGGCCGGACCGCGTCGGCCCGCGTGTCGAAGGCGTTGAGCAGCACCCGCGCCGTCCCCTGCTCCCACAGCTGCACCGGCTTGGAGCGGTGCTGCCCGGTGTGCGTGAAGCCGAGCGCGCCGAGGACGGCGGCGAGCTGCGGCCCGGAGGCGCCGTCGACGGCCAGCTCGGTGAACGACCACCCCGACAGGGCCGGCGCGGCCGGGGGCAGCGGCAGCCCGGCGTCCGGGCGGCGCAGCGCCAGCGCCTCCTCCAGCCACCGCAGCGAGCGCATGGCGTCGACCGCCGTCCGGGCCGGGTCGGCCTGCCGGTAGACGTCGTTGAACACCTCGAGCGACAGCGGCCCGGCGTAGCCGGCGGCCAGCACGGCGCCGAGGAAGCCGGGCAGGTCGAAGGCGCCCTGGCCCGGGAACAGCCGGTGGTGGCGGCTCCACTGGAGCACGTCCATGTCCAGCCGCGGCGCGTCGGCCAGTTGGAGGAAGAACAGCTTCTCGGCGGGGACGGCGGCGAAGCCGGCCGGGTCCCCGCCGCGGGAGAGCACGTGGAAGCTGTCCAGGCACAGCCCGAGCGCGGGGGAGTCGGCCCGGCGGACGGTGTCCCAGGACCGCTCCCAGGTGGAGACGTGCCGGCCCCAGGCCAGCGCCTCGTAGGCGATCCGCAGGCCGCGCTCGTGCGCGCGGCCCGCCGCGGTGGCCAGCTGCTCGGCGAGCCGGTCGGCGTCCTCGACGGCGTCGTGGGCGACCGACGAGCAGACCAGCACCGTGTCGACGCCGAGCGCGGCCATGACGTCGAACTTGGCCTCGGCGCGGCGCAGGTTGCGGGCGAAGCGGTCCGGGTCGGTGGAGTCGAGGTCGCGGAAGGGCTGGTAGAGGTCGATCGACAGGCCCAGGTCGGCGCAGCGGGCGGCCAGCTCGGCCGGTGACCACGGCGAGGCGACCAGGTCGGGCTCGAAGACCTCGACGCCGTCGAAACCGGCGGCCGACGCCGCGTCCAGCTTGTCCTCGAGCGTGCCGGACAGGCACACGGTGGCGACCGTCCGGCGGGGGCGGTGGGGAGTGCGAGGTCCCTGCTCAGTCGACACGGACGTCGGAGACCAGCGTGGTGAAGTGGGCCAGCATCCGGTCGGCGTCGGGTTCGACCCCGGTGAACAGCCGGAAGGCGTCGACGGCCTGGAACACGGCCATGCCGCCGCCGTCGAGGACCCGGCAGCCCAGGTCGCGCGCGGTGCGCACCAGCGCGGTCTCCAGCGGCCGGTACACGATGTCGGCCACCCACAGGTCGGGCCGCAGCAGGCCGGCGTCCAGCGGCAGCCCGGGGTGGGCGGCCATGCCGGTGGGGGTGGCGTGCACCAGCCCGTCGGCGTCCCCGAGCACTGCGGGCAGCCTGCCGAGGTCGCCCCCCTCCGCGCGGTCGGTGCCGAAGCGCTCGCCCAGGGCCCGGGCCAGCTCACCGGCCCGCGCGCCGTCGACGTCGAGGACGGTCAGACGGCGGGTACCGAGGGTGAGCAGCGCGTGCGCGACAGCGGCGCCGGCGCCCCCGGCGCCGAGCAGGACGACTCCGCCGAGGGCGGCCTCCGACAACCCGCGGTCGAAGGCCCGGGCGAAGCCCGACCAGTCGGTGTTGTGCCCGACCGCCCGCCCGTCGCGGAGGACGACGGTGTTCACCGCCCCGAGCGCGGCGGCGTCGGGGGAGAGCTCGTCGAGGTGCGGGAGGACCAGCTGCTTGCACGGGTGCGTGACGTTGAGCCCGTCGAACCCGGCCAGTCGGGCCGCGGCCAGGATCTCGCCGATCGCCGACGCCGGCCTGCCCAGCCGGTCGAGGTCGAGCCGCCGGTAGAGGTAGCGCAGGCCCAGCTCGTCGGCCTCGCGCTCGTGCAGCGGTGGCGTCAGCGAGGGACCGATGCCGCTGCCGACCAGACCGACCAGGAAACCCTGCGCGTCGTCCGCCACGGGACCGCCCCTCTATGTACCAACCGGTGAGTTGTGGTCCAGCACACCACGTCCGGCCGCCGGGCGCCAGCCTCCGCGAGCCGCTCCCTGCTGGCCGGAGGTGGGGCTTGTGCTCTGTGCCACGCTAATGTACCAATTAGTTCATTGCGGACGTGGTGCCGGTCACCACGGTCGCTCCGCACCGAGCACCGCCGTCCCGCGCCCGCCGGCGCACCCCCCTTCCGTCCCAGGAGGACCGATGCGCGACGCAGTGGCCGAGCCGGGCTCGCACGAGCCCAGCGAGTTCGTGAAGACGCCCAAGAAGGCCGCGGCCAGCGGCTGGATGGGCAGCGCTCTGGAGTACTACGACTTCTTCATCTACGCCCAGGCCGCGGCCCTGGTGTTCCCGACGATCTTCTTCGCGGAGTCCGACCCTCAGGTCGCCGTCATCGCCTCGCTGGCGACGTTCGGTGTCGGCTACGTCGCCCGCCCGATCGGCGCGTTCGTGCTGGGCCACTACGGTGACACCCACGGGCGCAAGAACGTGCTCGTGCTCTGCATGCTGCTGATGGGCATGTCGACGTTCCTCGTCGCGCTGCTGCCCACCTACCAGCAGGTGGGTCTCCTGGCCCCGGCGCTGCTGGTGGCGCTGCGGCTCGTCCAGGGTTTCGCCGTGGGCGGGGAGATCTCCGGCGCGAGCGCGATGATCGTCGAGCACGCGCCCTTCGGCCGGCGCGGCTACTACGCCAGCTACACCCTGCAGGGCGTGCAGGCCGGGCAGGTCCTCGCCGCCGCGGTGTTCCTGCCGCTGTCGGCGCTGCTGCCCGAGGAGCAGTTCCAGTCGTGGGGCTGGCGCATCCCGTTCCTGCTGTCGGCGCTGGTCGTCGTCGCCGGCTACGTCATCCGACGGCGGGTCGACGAGACCCCGGCGTTCCAGGAGGAGGCCGCGCACGGCGAGGTGCCCAAGGCCCCGATCGTCCAGGCGGTCAAGGAGAGCGGCTCGGACATGCTGCGCGTCGTCTGCATGGCGCTGATGAACGCCGTCCCGGTGGCGGCCACCGTGTTCGGCGCGGCCTACGCCACCCAGGACGAGTACGGCATCGGCTTCAGCACCACCACGTACCTGTGGGTCTCCGTGGCGGGCAACGTCGTCGCCGTCGTGCTGATCCCCTTCATCGGCAACCTGTCCGACCGCATCGGCCGCAGGCCGTGCATCATCGTCGGCGCGCTGGGGTCGACGGCGCTGTCGTTCGCCTACCTCTACGCGATCAGCCAGGGTTCCGTGGTGGGCGCCTTCGTCCTCGCCATCCTGATGTGGGGCATCGTCTACCAGGGCTACAACGCGGTGTACCCGGCCTTCTACCAGGAGCTGTTCCCCACCCGGACCCGCGTCACGGCCTTCGCGGTCTCGCAGAACCTGGGCACGATGATCACCGCGTTCCTGCCCACCCTCTACGCGATCGTGGCCCCGGGCGGGTCCAACGTGCCGCTCATCGTCGGCAGCATCACCTTCGGCATCGGGGTCATCGCCGCGACGGCCGCCTGGTCGGCCCGCGAGACCTACCGGGTGCACATGAACGACCTGGGCCGCGACGACGCCCCCGTGGTGCCGCGCGAGGAGTACGACCGCATCCGCGCCTCGGTCTGAGGAAGGACCCCCTGCTCCCCGCCACTCGCAGGCTCGCGGCGGGCCCCGGCAGGGGGGCCGCCCCGGCGGCCGGGCCGACTCCCGTCGGCCCGGCCGCCGGGCAGCTACGTCTGGAGGCGCCGTGACCGGGGAACCGGCCGTCCGGCTCGCCGTGGTCGGCCCCGGCACCATCGGGCGGCGGCACGCCGAGGAGATCGCCGCCTGCCCCCTCGCCGAGCTCGCCGCGGTCGCCGGCCCCGCCCCGCTCGCGGACGCGCTGGCCGACGAGCACGGCGCCGCGCGGTACCGGTCGCTGGCCGAGCTCCTCGAGCGGGACCGGCCGGACGGCGTCGTGCTGGCCACGCCGAACCGGCTGCACGTCGAGGGCGGTCTGGCGTGCGTCGCGGCCGGCGTGCCGGTGCTGGTGGAGAAGCCCCTCGCCGACACGGTCGAGGCCGCCACCCGGCTGGTCGAGGCAGCCGAGACGGCCGGCGTCCCGCTGCTCGTGGGGCACCACCGCCGGCACAGCCCGGTCATGGCCCGGGCCCGGGAGGTCGTGATCGGCGGCGCGCTCGGCCGGGTCGTCGCCGTCGTCGGGACGGCGCTGTTCGCCAAGCCCGACGACTACTTCGACGTCGGCGGGGGCTGGCGGCGGCAGGCGGGCGGCGGGCCGGTGCTGCTCAACCTGGTCCACGAGGTCGACGGCCTGCGGTGGCTCGTCGGCGACGTCGTCCGGGTGCACGCCACGGTGTCGAACGCCGTCCGCGGTCTCCCGGTCGAGGACACCGCCGCCCTCGTGCTCACCTTCGCCGGCGGCGCGCTGGGCACCTTCCTGGTCTCCGACGCGGCCGCCTCGCCCCGCTCCTGGGAGCAGACCTCGGGGGAGGACGCGAGCTACCCGAGCCACCCGGACGAGGACTGCTACCACCTCGCCGGCACGGCCGGGTCGCTGTCGGTCCCGACCATGCGGCTGCGGCGGTTCTCCGGCCCGCCCTCCTGGTGGGAGCCGTTCGAGACCGCCACCCTCGACGTCGGGCGCCGCGATCCGCTGGCGGCCCAGGTGGAGCACTTCGCCGCGGTCGTGCGCGGGGAGGTCGAGCCGGTCTGCGGCGGGCGGGACGGGCTGGCCACCCTGCGGGTGCTCGAGGCGGTCGTCGAGTCGGCCCGCACGGGCCGGCCGGTCGACCTGTCGAGGACCACCCCCGGCCGTCCTACGCTCGGTGTCCGCCCACCGACGTGAAGAGGTCCGCAGCCGTGTCGTCCGCCGCCCAGTCGCTGCCCGACGAGCCCGTCGGCCCGGTCGAGCCCCCCTCGGTCGAGCCCGTTCCCGGGCCGCCGCGGCAGCGGGACGCCGAGCGCACCCGGGCCGAGATCCTCGACGTGGCCACCAAGGAGTTCGCCGACCGGGGTTACGCGGGGGCGCGGGTCAACGAGATCGCCGCCAAGACGAGCACGACGAAACGGATGATCTACTACTACTTCGGCGGCAAGGAGCAGCTCTACGTCGCCGTCCTGGAGCGGTCGTACGGCCGCATCCGCGGTCTCGAGCAGCGGCTCGACGTCGAGCACCTGGACCCGGTCGAGGCCATCCGCGCGCTGGCCGGGTTGACCTTCGACCACCACGAGGCGCACCCGGACTTCATCCGGCTGGTCAGCATCGAGAACATCCACCGCGCCGAGCACATCGCGCGCTCGGAGCGGCTGTCCAACCTCAACACCCGGGCCCTCGACGTCCTCGGCCGCATCCTCGCCCGCGGACGCGAGGCCGGCGTCTTCCGGGACGACGTGGAGGCGCTGGACGTGCACCAGGTGATCAGCGGCTTCTGCATCTACCGGACGGCGAACCGGTACACGTGGCGTGCCCTCTTCGGCCGGGACATGCTCGACCCGGAGCTGCGCGACCAGCAGCGCCGGATGCTCGGCGACCTGGTCGTCGCCTACCTCACCGCCCGCTGACCCGGCCCGTCCCCTCCCCGGCGGATCCGGCCGGCCCGCGCTCGCCCGCCGCCGGGCCGCAGGGGGAGCACACTGGGCGGGGTGACCGTCGAGCTCTCGGCAGCCGACTTCGCGGCCACGGTGCAGGCGCCGGGGATCGTGCTGGTCGACTTCCGCTCGTCCCGGTCGGGGTCCAGCCGGGCCTTCGCCGCGGTGTTCGAGGCCGCGTCGGCGCGCCACCCCGGCCTCGTCTTCGCCCGCGTCGACACCGAGGCCGAGGCCGGGCTGACCGCCGAGGTGGGCGTGCGCTCGGCGCCCACGCTCATGGTCTTCCGCGACGGCGTGCTGGTGTTCGCCGAGCCCGGCTGGCTGCCCGGCGACTCGCTCGACCTGCTGGTCACCACGGTCCGCGAGCTGGACATGGCCGCGGTGCGCGCGGTGTTCCCGGAGCCGATCAACCGCCCCTGAGCCGCGGCCCCGCGCTCGTCCTCCCGCACCGCAGCGCGTCCTCCCCGACCGTGCACCGTCGGGGAGGACGGGCGACGATCAGGTCACCTGATCGACTCGGGCGGCTCAGGCGACGAGGACGACGACCAGCGTGCGGGGGCCGTGCACGCCCTCCACCCGCTCCAGCTCGATGTCGCTGGTGGCTGACGGGCCGCTGATCATCGTCAGCGGGCGCAGCGGGTCGAGCCGGGCCAGGCCCTCGGGCACCCCGCCGACCACCTGGTCGGCGGTCACCACGCACACCAGGCAGTCGGGCAGCAGCGACAGCGCCCGCCGTCCGCAGGCCGGCGTCCCGTCGAGGACCAGCGTGCCCGTCTCGGCGATCGCCACGGCGACGGCGGTGACCGCGGCGGCGCGGTCGGCCAGCCGCACCGGCGGCCGGTCGTCGTCGGTGTCGAGCCCGTCGGGCCGCCACGCCTCCGACAGCCCCGGCGCGGCCACGACCGACCCCGGCGCCCAGCCGGCACCGAGCGCGGCGTCCAGCGCCGCGGACACGGTGGCGGCGACGTCGTCCGGGCCGCAGCGCAGCACCGAGGCCTTGTAGTCCTCGAGCCGGTCGACGAGGACGTCGAGCAGCCGGCCGGCCGGGCGGTCGTCGGTGGCCCGGTAGTCGCGCAGCACCTCCGGCACCGGCGCGCGGGTCTCCCCGAGCGCGGTGCGGATCCGGCCGAGCACCTCCTCGCGGGCGCTCACCTCCGGCCCCCGTGCTCGCGCGCCCACTGCGACGTGAAGGTCTCCGCCGGCGGGGTGGGCAGGTCGCGGCTGCGGGTCCACGCCGAGGCGGGGAAGGGGAGCGTGTTCGGCATCGTCGGTCTCCCGCGGGCCAGCAGCCGGCCCAGCGACGCCGCCTTCTGCGCCACTCGCCACAGCCGCGGGTGCGACATCGCCGTCCCCAGCGCGCGGAAGGCCAGGGACTCCGCCGTGGGCTTCTCCTGCGCCTCGACGTGCTCGGCGCGCAGGTGCACCAGGACCGAGGGGATGTCGATGGCCACCGGGCAGACGTCGTAGCAGGCGCCGCACAGGCTCGACGCGTACGGCAGGGAGGCGTTGTCCTCGACGCCGGTCAGCTGTGGGGACAGGATCGCGCCGATCGGGCCCGGGTACACCGAGCCGTAGGAGTGCCCGCCGGTGCGCTCGTAGACCGGGCAGACGTTGAGGCAGGCCGAGCAGCGGATGCAGTGCAGCGCCTGGCGGCCCACCTCGTCGGCGAGCACCGCCGTCCGGCCGTTGTCCAGCAGCACCAGGTGGAAGTCCTGCGGCCCGTCGCCGGGGGTCACCCCCGCCCACGTCGAGGTGTAGGGGTTCATCCGCTCGCCGGTCGAGGAGCGGGGGAGCAGCTGCAGGAAGACCTCGAGGTCGCGCCAGGTGGGCACCAGCTTCTCGATGCCCATGACGGTGATCAGCGTCTCCGGCAGGGTCAGGCACATCCGGCCGTTGCCCTCGCTCTCGACCACGGCGAGGGTGCCGGTCTCGGCGACGGCGAAGTTGGCGCCGCTGATGGCCACGCGGGCGCGCAGGAACCGCTCGCGCAGGTGCGCGCGGGCGGCCATCGCCAGCCGGCGCGGCTCGTCGGGGAGGTCGCGGTCGGCGCCCTCGCCCTGGAACTGCGGCATGGTCCGCAGGAAGATCTCGCGGATCTCGGCGCGGTTCTTGTGGATCGCCGGCACCAGGATGTGGCTGGGCTTGTCGTCGCCGAGCTGCACGATCAGCTCGGCGAGGTCGGTCTCGTGCGCGGTGATGCCCGCGGCCTCGAGCGCCTCGTTGAGGCCGATCTCCTGGGTGGCCATCGACTTGACCTTGACCACCTCGTCGCTGCCGGTGGCCTGCACCAGCTCGGTGACGATGCGGTTGGCCTCGGCGGCGTCGCGCGCCCAGTGCACGGTGCCGCCGCGGGCGGTCACCTGCCGCTCCAGCTCCTCGAGGTGCTCGTCGAGGCGGGCCATGGTGGCGGTCTTGAGCGCGCTGCCGGCGGCGCGCAGCTGTGCCCAGTCGGGCAGCTCGGAGACGACCCGGGCGCGCTTGCCGCGGATCGTCGTCGTCGCGTGGCCGAGGTTGGCGCGCAGCTGCCCGTCGCGCAGCGCCTCGCGGGCGGCGTCGGGGAAGGAGCGGTCACCGCGCAGGTGGCCGATGCCGCGGGGCGCCGTCGGCAGGCCGAGGAACGTCGTCCCCGAGCGGGGTGCCCCCGGGGCCAGCGGGGTCTGGTCGGTGCGGAGGTCCTCCGGGGTGGTGGTCACGCGGCGCTCCTCTCGTGCATCTCCGCGGAGGTGCACCGTGCACTTCCGCGGAGGTGCACGGGGACGGCGGCGGTCACGCGGTCACCGCCGGGCGGGTGGTCTGGTGCGGGGTCACGGCGTCCTCCGTCGAGGCGAGGATCTCGGCCAGGTGCACCGTCCGCGTGCCCGACTGCAGCCGGGACAGCCCCCCGCCGATGTGCATCAGGCAGGAGGCGTCGCCGGCTGTGCAGACCTCGGCGTGCGTGGACAGCACGTTGGCCATCTTGTCGGTGAGCATCGCGGTCGAGGTGTCGGCGTTCTTGACCGAGAAGGTGCCGCCGAAGCCGCAGCAGGACTCCGCGGCCGGCAGCTCCACCAGCTCCAGCCCGCGCACGGCGCGCAGCAGCTGCAGCGGCCGGTCACCCACCTTGAGCAGCCGCAGCGAGTGGCAGGTCGGGTGGTAGGTGACCCGGTGCGGGTAGTAGGCGCCGACGTCGGTCACGCCGAGGACGTCGACCAGGAACTGCGACAGCTCGTAGGTGCGCGCGGCCAGCGCCTCGGCCTCGTCGGCCAGGGCGTGCTCGCCGGCCCGGCGCAGCACCATGGCCTGCTGGTGGTGGATCGAGGCGACGCACGACCCGGACGGCGCGACGACGGCCTCCGCGCCGGCGAAGGCGCGCAGGTGGTTGGCCACGATCGGCACCGCCTCGCGCCGGTAGCCGGTGTTGACGTGCATCTGACCGCAGCAGGCCTGCCCGGACGGCACGACCACCTCGTGTCCGAGCCGTTCCAGCAGCGCCGCCGTCGCCCGGGCGACCTGCGGCACCACCGTGTCCACCAGACAGGTGGCGAAGAGCGCGACCCTCATGGAACTCCCTTCAGCGTCCGCCGCTGCGGCGGACCCGGCTGGACTCGCGGACGACGAGCGTCGGCTCGAAGACCTGCTGGACGTGCTCGTGCCCCTCGCCGCGGGCCTCGTCGAGCAGCAGCTGCGCCGCCCGCGACCCGAGCTCCTGGCGCGGCTTGCGCACCGAGGTGAGCGGGACGGCGGCGGCCGCGGCGAAGTCGATGTCGTCGTAGCCGACGATGGCGAACTCGTCGGGGACCCGCACGCCCTGGCGCACCATCTCCTGCAGCACCCCGAGGGCCATGAGGTCGTTGGCGCAGACGGCGGCGGTCGGCCGGCGGGACGCGGGCAGGCCGACGATGCGGGCGGCGGCCTCGCGGCCGGCCTCGACGGTGAGCGCCTGGGGGGAGAGGACCAGCAGCGCGTCGTCGCTCCCGCTGGCCTCGCGCACCGCGGCCTCCACGCCGGCGTGCCGCTCCTGCACCTGCGGCAGTCCTGACGAGCCGCCGATGAAGGCGATCCGCCGGTGCCCGCGCTCGAGCAGGTGCTCGGCCGCCAGCCGGCCACCGAGGACGTCGTCGACGGCGACGGAGCACTGGTCGCGCCCGGGTGCGCGCCGGTCGACCAGCACGACCGGGACGCCGTGGCGGCGCAGCGTCTGCAGGTGCGGGGTGAGCTCCGCGGTCGGGGTGATGAGGACGCCCTGCACCCGCTGCTCGGCGAGCACGTCGAGGTGGGCGGCCTCCTTCTCCGGGCGGTCGTCGGAGTTGCAGAGGATCAGGGCCAGGCCGGCGCCGTTGACGACGTCCTCGACGCCGCGGGCGACGTCGGTGAAGAACGGGTTGGCGATGTCGAGGACGACCAGTCCCACGGTGCGGCTGTGCCCGGCGCGCAGGTGGCGGGCCGACTCGTTGCGGACGAACCCCAGCGCGGCGATGGCGCCGAGGACCCGGGCCCGGGTCGGCGCACTGACCACGTCGGGCCGGTTGAGGACGTTGCTGACCGTGCCGACCGAGACGCCGGCGTGCTCGGCGACGTCGCGGATGCTCGCGGTCACGACGCCTCCTCGCGCTGGCCGGGGGAGACGCCCGGGGAGGGCGCCGTGCGGCGATGGTCACCCTACGTCCTGAAACGTGTCAACCACCGTCCTGTGGCGTGCGGCACCGCCGTGGAGCCTGCGCACGAGGGCGTTGACAGGTCTCTGGCGTCACCTCTATGGTCTGCGCCACAAGTGCGATGAATCGTTTCACAACGGAGGTGGTCGGCGTGGACCACGCCTCGGCGTCACCGGCGCCCGGCCGGCCCGGCGGTGCCGGGGACGGCGCCGTCGTGCTCGCCCTCGAGGGGGTCGGCAAGAGCTTCGGCGCGGTCGCCGCGCTGCGCGGCGCGCAGCTCGAGCTGCGCGCGGGGGAGGCCCACGCGCTCGTCGGCGAGAACGGTGCGGGCAAGTCGACGCTGGTCAAGATCCTGGCCGGCGTGCACGGGCCGGACACCGGCCGGGTGCTGCTGGACGAGCAGCCGGTGACCCTGGCCGACCCCGCCGCCGCGCGGGCCGCCGGCATCGCGGTCATCTACCAGGAGCCGACGCTCTTCCCCGACCTGTCGGTCGCCGAGAACATCTTCATGGGCCGCCAGCCCCTGCTGGCCGGCCGCCGCATCGACCGCCGCGCGCTGGCCGGCCGCTGCCGCGAGCTGTTCGACCGGCTCGGCGTGGCACTGGACCCCGACCGCCCGGCGCGCGGGCTGTCCATCGCCGACCAGCAGATGGTCGAGATCGCCAAGGCGCTGTCCTTCGACGCGCGGGTGCTGGTGATGGACGAGCCGACGGCGGCGCTGTCCGGTGTCGAGGTGGAGCGGCTGTTCGCCGTCGCCCGGTCGCTGCGCGACTCCGGGGCCGCGGTGCTGTTCATCTCCCACCGCTTCGACGAGGTCTTCGACCTCTGCGACCGGATCACCGTCATGCGCGACGGGCAGTGGGTCTCCACCGACCGCGCCGCCGACCTCACCGTCGACCAGGTCGTGCGGCGGATGGTCGGCCGCGAGGTCGCCTCGCTGTTCCCCAAGATCGACGTCGAGCCCGGCGAGGTCGTGCTCGAGGTCCGCGGCCTGACCAGCCGGGGCGTGTTCGCCGACGTCTCCTTCGACGTGCGGGCCGGGGAGATCGTCGCGCTCGCCGGCCTGGTCGGGGCCGGCCGCAGCGAGATCGTCCGCGCCGTCTTCGGGGTCGACCACTACGACGCCGGCACGGTGCGGGTGGCCGGCGAGGAGCTCAGGGGCGGCAGCCCGGCCGCCGCGATGGCCGCAGGCCTGGCGCTGGTCCCCGAGGACCGCCGTCAGCAGGGCCTGGTCATGGAGCTCTCCGTCGAGCGCAACGCCACGCTGACCCGGCGCTGGGAGCTGGCCCGGGGCGGCCTGCTCTCCTCCCGCGCCGAGCGCGCCCAGGCCGCGGAGTGGTCGAAACGGATGCAGGTCAAGGCCGCCCGGCTCAGCGACCCCGTCGCCACCCTCTCGGGCGGCAACCAGCAGAAGGTGGTCCTGGCCAAGTGGCTGGCGACCGACCCCAGGGTGCTCATCGTCGACGAGCCCACCCGCGGCATCGACGTCGGCACCAAGTCCGAGGTGCACCGGCTGCTGTCCCAGCTCGCCGCCGAGGGGATGGCCGTCGTCATGGTGTCCAGCGAGCTGCCGGAGGTGCTCGGCATGGCCGACCGCGTCCTCGTCGTCCACGAGGGCCGCCTCGTCGACGACATCCCCCGCGCCCGCGCCGACGAGGACAGCGTGATGCTGGCCGCGACCGGCCAGGTCGCCGGCGGCGCCGGGGTGGCCCCGTGAGCGCGCCGGTGACGCCCGCCCCGCTGCCCGAGGAGCTGGCCGCCCCGGAGCGGACCGGCCGCCGCGGCGCGGCGCTCGTGCAGCGCCTCGTGGTGGTGCGCGAGCTCGGCATCCTCGCCGCACTGCTGCTGCTCGTCGTCGTCACGGTCATCGCCAACCCGCGGTTCCTGTCCGGGCAGAACGTCCGCGACCTGCTGCTGTCGGCGGCGATCCTCACCGTCCTGGCCGCCGGCCAGACGATGGTGATCATCACCCGCAACGTGGACCTGTCGGTCGGCTCGGTGCTCGGCCTGTCGGCCTACGCCACCGGGACGCTGCTCGTCGTCGCGCCGGGGACGCCGGTGGCCGTGGCCGTGCTGGCCGGCATGGCGGTCGGCGCGGTCTGCGGCCTGCTCAACGGGCTGATCGTGGCCGCCGCCGGGGTGCCCTCGCTGGTGGTCACCCTCGGCACGCTCTACGCCTTCCGCGGGCTGGACTCGCTGTGGGCCTCCAGCGCCGACCGGCTGCAGATCAACGCCGCCGACCTGCCCGGCGGGTTCAAGTCCCTGGGCACCGCGCGGCTGCTCGGCGTGCCGGTGCTGTTCCTCGTCGCCGTCGTGGTCGTGCTGCTGGTCGGCTACTACCTGCGCACCTTCCGCAGCGGCCGCGAGCTCTACGGCATCGGCTCGGCGCCCGAGGCGGCGCGGCTGTCGGGCATCCCGGTCGGCCGGCGGGTGCTCACCGCCTTCGTCGTCAACGGCGCCCTGGCGGGGCTGGCCGGCGTCCTCTACGCCGCCCGCTTCCAGACCCTCGACACCACGGCCGGCACCGGTCAGGAGCTGTTCGTCGTGGCCGCCGCGGTGGTCGGCGGGGTCGCCATCTTCGGTGGCAGCGGCTCGGTCTACGGCGCCGCGCTCGGCGCGCTGCTGCTCACCACGATCGGCACCGCGCTGCCCCAGCTGGGGCTCGACCCGTTCTGGCGCGACGCCGCCGTCGGCGCGCTGATCCTCGCCGCGATCGCCCTCGACCGGGCGCTCACGCTGCGCCTGGCCGCCCGCCTCCGAGGGAGGAACGCCCGCCGTGACCGTTGAGACCGCTCCCGCCCCGGCCCCGTCCGGAGGCGCCGCACCCGCCGGCGGCGCACCCGCCCGGCGCGGGCGGACGCTGCCCTCGGGCAGCGTCATCACCACCTTCCTCGTGCTGTTCCTCGTCATCGCCGCGGTGTCGGTGGAGGGCTTCGCCAGCACCCGCAACGCCGGCTTCCTGCTGCTCGACGTGGTGGTCATCGCGCTCATCGCGCTGCCGCTCACGCTCGTGGTGGTCACCGGCGAGATCGACCTGTCGGTGGCCAGCACGGTCGGCCTGTCCAGCGCGGTGATGGGCAAGCTGTGGTTCGCCGGTCTGCCGCTCGAGGCGATCATCCCGCTGGTGCTGGTGCTCGGCGCCGTCCTCGGGGCGGTCAACGGCGTGCTGGTCACCCGGCTCGGGCTGCCGTCGCTGGCGGTCACCATCGGCACGCTGGCGCTCTACCGCGGGCTGGCCTTCGTCGTCCTGGGCGACCAGGCGGTGGCCGATTTCCCGCGGGCGTGGACGACCTGGGCCATCAGCTCGATCGGCTCGACCGGCATCCCCGTGGTCGTCGTCCCGCTGGTGGTGCTGGTCCTGGTCACCGGCGTCGTCCTGCACGCCACCCCGGTCGGCCGCTCGCTCTACGCCATGGGCAACAGCGAGGACGCCGCCCGCTTCAGCGGCATCGACGTCGGCCGCACCAAGCTGTGGCTGTTCGTCGTGACCGGCGTCGTCAGCGCGCTGGGCGGCGTCTACTGGACGCTCCGCTACGGCAGCGCCCGCGCCGACAACGCCACCGGCCTCGAGCTGCAGGTCATCGCGGCCATCCTGCTCGGCGGGGTGTCGATCTTCGGCGGCAGCGGCGGTCTGCTCGGCGTCATCGCCGGCGCGCTGCTGCTGGGCTCGGTGCGCAACGCGCTGCAGCTGGTCAACGTCCCCTCCGACGTCCTCAACATCGTCACCGGCGTCCTGCTGATCACCGCCGTCGTCGCCCCGCAGGTCGCCGCCCGGGTCAAGGGCCGCCGGCGACGCCGACCGGCGTCCTGACCGGCGCCCCCGCACTTCCCCGCACCGCCCACCCGTGCCCAACCCCGGCACACCCCCTCAGAGAGGAACCCCGATGTCGCGATCCCTCCTCGGCCGTCACCTGCGCGGCGGCCTGACCGGCGTGGCGGTGGCCGCCCTGGTGCTCACCACCGCCGCCTGCGGCGGCACCACCCGCGGCGAGGACGAGGGCAGCAGCTCCGGCGGCTCGGCCGGCGCCTCGGCCGACCCGGACGCCGAGATCCCCGCCGACCTGGCGGTCGCCTTCCTGCCCAAGCAGCTGAACAACCCCTACTTCGACGTCGCGGCCGCCGGCTCGGAGCGGGCCGTCGGCGAGATCGACGGCGAGTTCAGCCAGGTCGGGCCGTCGGAGGCCAGCGCCTCCTCGCAGGTCAGCTACATCAACACGCTGACCCAGCAGGGCGCCGACGTCATCCTCACCTCGGCCAACGACCCCAACGCCATCTGCAGCGCGCTCGACCAGGCCCGCAGCGGCGGCGCCAGCGTGGTCACCTTCGACTCCGACACCGCTCCCGAGTGCCGCGACGTGTTCATCAACCAGGCCACCGCCGACGGCATCGCGCAGACCCAGATCGACCTCATGGCCGAGCAGATCGGCGGCGCCGGGCAGGTCGCGATCCTCTCGGCGACGGCCAACGCCACGAACCAGAACGCCTGGATCGAGCTCATGCAGGAGTACGCCGCCTCGGAGTACCCCGACATGGAGATCGTGACGACGGTCTACGGCGACGACGAGGACGAGAAGTCCTTCCAGGAGACCCAGGGTCTGCTGCAGACCTACCCCGACCTCAAGGGCATCATCTCGCCGACCACCGTGGGCATCTCCGCCGCGGCGCGCTACCTGTCCGGCTCGGAGTACAAGGGCCGGGTCGCGCTGACCGGCCTGGGTACGCCGAACCAGATGCGCGAGTTCGTCCAGGACGGCACCGTCACCGCGTTCGCGCTGTGGAACCCCGAGGACCTCGGCTACCTCGCCGCCTACACCGGCGCCGCCCTGGCCGCCGGCCAGATCACCGGCGCCGAGGGCGAGACCTTCGAGGCCGGCGACCTCGGCGAGTACGAGATCGGCGCCGACGGCGTCGTCGTCCTCGGTGAGCCGACCGTGTTCAACGCCGAGAACATCGACGACTTCGACTTCTGAGTCGTCCCCGGTCCCGCCGCCGGCCGGCGGCGGGACCGGGACCGGGACCCCTCGAGAGGAACCGATCCCGTGCCCCGCGCCTGCTTCACCCTCCAGGTCCGCCCCGACCGCCTGGCCGAGTACCGGGAGCGGCACGCCGCCGTCTGGCCGGAGATGCTGCGCGCCCTGCGCGACGCCGGCTGGCGCGACTACCAGCTCTTCCTGCGCGACGACGGCCTGCTCGTCGGCATCGTGGAGACCGACGACCTCGCCGCCGCGCAGGCCGCCGTGGACGCCACCGAGGTGAGCGCCCGGTGGGAGGAGTCCATGGCCCCCTTCTTCGAGACCGGCGACGGCCGCGGCAAGGCCTCGCTCGACCTGGTCTTCGACCTCGACGCCCAGCTCGCACCGACCGCCACCGCACCATCGGGAGACCCCTCGTGACCGACCTCCGCGCCCGTGCCCTCGCCGCGCTGGCCGACCAGACCATCGAGCTGCCCTCCTGGGCGTTCGGCAACTCCGGCACCCGCTTCAAGGTCTTCGGCCAGCCCGGTGTCGCCCGCGACCCGTTCGAGAAGATCGAGGACGCCGCGCAGGTGCACCGGTTCACCGGCGCCGCGCCGCGGGTGTCGCTGCACATCCCGTGGGACCTCGTCGACGACTTCGGCAAGCTCGCCGCGCACGCCGCCGACCTGGGCGTCTCGATCGGCGCGATCAACTCCAACCTGTTCCAGGACGACGAGTACCGGCTCGGCTCGCTCACCCACCCGGACCAGAGCGTGCGGGACAGGGCGATCGCCCACCACGCGCAGTGCGTCGACGTCATGCGCGCCACCGGCTCGACCGACCTGAAGCTGTGGCTGCCCGACGGCACCAACTACGCCGGCCAGGACGACCTGCGCGGCCGCCAGGACCGCCTCGCCGACTCGCTGCAGCAGGTCTACGCGATGCTCGACCCGGGCATGCGGCTGCTGCTCGAGTACAAGTTCTACGAGCCCTACTTCTACGCGATGGACATCCCCGACTGGGGCACCTCGCTGCTGCACTGCCTGGCGCTCGGCGAGCAGGCCACCGTCGTCCTCGACACCGGCCACCACGCGCCGGGCACCAACATCGAGTTCATCGTCATGCAGCTGCTGCGGGTCGGCCGCCTCGGCGCGTTCGACTTCAACTCGCGCTACTACGGCGACGACGACCTGATCGTGGGCTCCGCCGACCCGTTCCAGCTGTTCCGGATCATGAACGAGATCGTCGCGGCCGACGCGCTCCTGGGCGCCGGCGTGAACTTCATGCTCGACCAGTGCCACAACATCGAGCCGAAGATCCCCGGCCAGATCCGCTCGGTGATGAACGTGCAGGAGGCCACGACCAAGGCGCTGCTGGTCGACCGCGAGGCGCTGGCCGCGGCGCAGTCCTCCGGTGACGTGCTGGCCGCGCACGGCGCGCTGACCGACGCGTTCAGCACCGACGTCCGCCCGCTGCTGGCCGAGCTGCGCGAGTCCAAGGGCCTCGACGCCGACCCGTACGCCGCCTACGCGCGGTCCGGCCACCAGGAGCGCATCGCCCGCGAGCGCGTCGGCGGCACCCAGGCCGGCTGGGGCGCCTGAACCAGGACCCCGTCCTCCCCACCCCTCGCGAGCTCGGGGCGGTGCCCTGGACGGGGCCGCCTCCTCCCCGTGCACTTCCGCGGAAGTGCACCCCTCCCCGGAAGGAACACGATCGTGACCAACCCCGTCGTCCGTGAGCTGCTCGAGCGCAGCAACCGGCTGGGCGCCGACCCGCGCAACACCAACTACGCCGGCGGCAACACGTCGGCCAAGGGCACCGAGACCGACCCGGTCACCGGCTCCCCGGTCGAGCTGCTCTGGGTCAAGGGCTCCGGCGGTGACCTCGGCACGCTGGAGGAGGCCGGCCTGGCCGTGCTGCGGCTGGACCGGCTGCGCTCGCTGGTCGACGTCTACCCGGGCGTCGAGCGCGAGGACGAGATGGTCGCCGCCTTCGACTTCTGCCTGCACGGCCGGGGCGGCGCGGCGCCGTCCATCGACACCGCCATGCACGGCCTGGTCGAGGCGGCGCACGTCGACCACCTGCACCCCGACTCCGGCATCGCCCTGGCCACGGCGGCCGACGGCGAGGCGCTGACCCGCGAGTGCTTCGGCGACCGCGTCGTCTGGGTGCCGTGGCGGCGTCCCGGCTTCCAGCTGGGCCTGGACATCGCCGCGATCAAGGACAAGAACCCGCAGGCCATCGGCTGCATCCTCGGCGGCCACGGCGTCACCGCGTGGGGCGCCACCACCGAGGAGTGCGAGGCCAACAGCCTCGACGTCATCCGCACCGCCGAGCGCTTCCTCGCCGAGCGCGGCCAGGCCGAGCCCTTCGGCGCCGTCGTCCCCGGCTTCGAGGCGCTGCCGCCGGCCGAGCGCCGGCACCGGGCCGCCGAGCTGGCGCCGGTGATCCGCGGGCTCGCCTCGACGGACAAGCCGCAGGTCGGGCACTTCACCGACTCCGACGTCGTCCTGGAGTTCCTGTCGCGGGAGAAGCTGGCGCCCCTGGCGGCGCTGGGCACGAGCTGCCCCGACCACTTCCTGCGCACCAAGGTCCGCCCGCTCGTCGTCGACCTGCCGGCCTCGGCGACCACCGACCAGGTGGTGCAGCGGCTGACGGAGCTCCACCAGGACTACCGCGCCGAGTACGCCGCCTACTACCAGCGGCACGCCACCCCCGACAGCCCGGCGATGCGCGGCGCCGACCCGGCCATCGTGCTGGTGCCCGGCGTGGGCATGTTCAGCTTCGGCGCCAACAAGCAGACCGCGCGCGTGGCCGGCGAGTTCTACGTCAACGCCATCAACGTCATGCGCGGCGCCGAGGCGGTCAGCACCTACGCGCCGATCGACGAGAGCGAGAAGTTCCGCATCGAGTACTGGTCGCTGGAGGAGGCCAAGCTCCAGCGGATGCCGAGGCCCGAGCCGCTGGCCGCGCGGGTCGCGCTGGTGACCGGCGCGGCGAGCGGCATCGGCAAGGCGATCGCCGAGCGGCTGGCGCGCGAGGGTGCCTGCGTCGTCGTCGCCGACCTCGACCTGCAGAAGGCGACCGACGCCGCCGCGGGGATCGGCGACTCCGACGTCGCGATCGGCGTCGCCGCCGACGTCAGCGACGCCGAGGCCGTGGCCGCCGCCTTCCGCGAGGCCGTGCTCGCCTTCGGCGGGGTGGACCTGGTGGTGAACAACGCCGGCCTGTCGATCTCCAAGCCGCTGCTGGAGACCACCGAGCAGGACTGGGACCTGCAGCACGACGTCATGGCCAAGGGCAGCTTCCTCGTCTCCCGCGAGGCCGCCCGGATCATGATCGAGCAGGGCATGGGCGGCGACGTCGTCTACATCTCCTCGAAGAACTCGCTGTTCGCCGGGCCGAACAACATCGCCTACGGCGCGACCAAGGCCGACCAGGCCCACCAGGTGCGGCTGCTGGCCGCCGAGCTCGGGCCGCACCAGATCCGGGTCAACGGGATCAACCCCGACGGCGTCGTCCGCGGGTCGGGCATCTTCGCCGGTGGCTGGGGCGCCTCGCGGGCCGCCGTCTACGGGGTCAAGGAGGAGGAGCTGGGCGAGTTCTACGCGCAGCGCACCCTGCTCAAGCGCGAGGTGCTGCCCGACCACGTGGCCGACGCCGTCTTCGCGCTCACCGGCGGCGACCTCACCCGGACGACGGGGCTGCACGTGCCGGTGGACTCCGGCGTCGCCGCCGCGTTCCTGCGCTGATGTCCGCTCTCCGCACGCGGAAGGCGGGGGCGTGAGCGGCGAGCTGACCCTCGCGGCCGTCGACCTGGGCGCCTCGAGCGGCCGGGTGATGGCCGCGCGGGTCGGACCCGAGCGGCTGGACCTCACCGAGGTGCACCGGTTCCCCAACCGGCCGGTGCGGACGGCGGGGACGCTGCACTGGGACGTCCTCGGCCTGTACGGCGGTGTCCTCGACGGCCTGCGGGCGGCCGGGCGAGAGGCCGGCCGGGTCGACGGCGTCGGCATCGACAGCTGGGCGGTCGACTACGGGCTGCTGGACGCCGACGGCGCGCTGCTGGGCAACCCGGTGCACTACCGCGACGGCCGGCACGCCACCGCGGTGCCGGCCGTGCACGGCGCCGTCCCGCCCGGGGAGCTCTACGCCGTCACCGGACTGCAGCACCTGCCCTTCAACACGGTGTTCCAGCTGGCGGCGGCGCGGGGGACCGCGCAGTTGGCGGCGGCGCGCCGGGCGCTGCTCGTCCCGGACCTGCTGGCGTACTGGCTGACCGGCGCGGTGGGCGCGGAGGTCACCAACGCCTCCACCACCGGGCTGCTCGACGCCACGAGCCGGCAGTGGGCCGAGGACCTGATCGGTCGGCTGGACCTGGACCGCGGCCTGTTCCCACCGCTGCGGCAGCCCGGTGACCGCCTCGGCGAGCTCACCGCCGACGTCCTGGAGGAGACCGGGCTGGCCGGGCCGGTGCCGCTGGTCGCGGTCGGCTCGCACGACACGGCGTCGGCCGTCGTCGGTGTCCCGGCGGCCACCGACCGGTTCGCCTACGTCTCCTGCGGCACCTGGTCGCTGGTCGGCGTGGAGCTGGAGAAGCCGGTGCTCACCGAGGCCAGCCGCGCCGCCGGGTTCACCAACGAGCTCGGCGTCGACGGCACCGTGCGCTACCTGCGCAACGTCATGGGGCTGTGGCTGCTGCAGGAGTCGCAGCGGACGTGGGCCGCGCACGGGCTGCCGGCCGACCTGCCCGACCTGCTCGCCGCCGCGGCGCAGGTGCCGGCGTTCACCGCCCTGGTGGACCCCGACGACGCCCGCTTCCTGCCGCCGGGTGACATGCCCGCGCGCATCGCGGCGGCCTGCACCGCGACCGGGCAGACGCCGCCGCGGAGCCAGGCCGAGACGGTGCGCTGCATCCTCGACAGCCTGGCGCTGGCCTACCGGCGCACCGTCCGCGCGGCCGTCGGGTTGTCCGGCCGCGACGTCGAGATCGTGCACCTGGTCGGCGGGGGAGCGCGGAACACGCTGCTGTGCCAGCTCACCGCCGATGCCTGCGGCCTGCCGGTGCTCGCCGGCCCGGTGGAGGCGGCCGCGCTGGGCAACGTGCTCGTCCAGGCCCGCAGGCTCGGCGTGCTGTCCGGCGGGCTGCCGGAGCTGCGGGCGCTGCTGCGCAGCACGCAGGACGCCCAGCTGTACCTGCCGCAGGCGGGCTCGGAGGCCGGCTGGGACGCCGCCGAGGCGCGCGTCTCCGGCTGACCGGCTCCTGGCTCACCGCAGCGCGTCCTCCCTCACCGCAGCGCGTCCTCCCTCACCGCAGCGCGTCCTCCCTCACCGCAGCGCGTCCTCCCTCACCGCAGCGCGTCCTCCCTCACCGCAGCGCGTCCTCCCCGACCGTGGGCAGTGGGGAGGACGCGCCACGATCAGGTCACCTGATCATGGCGCGACGCCACTCCCGGAGCCAGGCGGTCGGTCAGCTGCTCGGAGCTCACGGGTCCTCGACCGCGTCGGCGGGGGGAGGATGCGGGCATGCCCCTCTTCACCGGCGTCGGCGTCGCCCTGGTCACCCTCTTCCGCGAGGACGGCGCGCTGGACGCGCCGGCCACCGCCGACCTGGCGGCGCAGCTCGTCGGCCTCGGTGTGCGCTGCGTGCTCGTCGCCGGGACGACGGGGGAGGCGGCCGCGCTGACCGCCGAGGAGCGGGACGCGCTGGTCGGCGCGGTGCGGGCGGCGTCGCCGGCGGAGGTGCCCGTGCTCGCCGGTACCGGCGCGCCCACCGGCCGGCAGGCGGCGGAGCTGACCGAACGCGCCTTCGCCGCGGGCGCGGACGCCGTCCTGGCGCTCTCGCCGGACGGCGTCCCCGACCCGCGTCCGTACTACGAAGCGGTCGCGAAGGCGGCTCCCGGGCCGCTGCTGGCGTACCACTTCCCGGGTGCCTCCGCCCCGGGGATCCCCGTCGACCTGCTGCCCGACCTGCCGGTGTCCGGGCTCAAGGACTCCTCGGGGGACGCCGCCCGGCTGCTGCACGAGCGCGACGTCTTCGCCGGTGACCTCTACACGGGGGCGGCGACACTGGTCGGGCTGTGCGGCGCGATCGGGGCCGCCGGCGCGCTGGTGGCGGCCGCCAACGTCGCCCCCGAGCTGTGCATCGCGGCCTGGGGCGGCGACGCGGACGCACAGGTGCGGCTCGCCGCCGTCGACCGCGACGCGTCGGCCGACTTCCCGGCGGGCTACAAGCGGTCGGCCGCGGAGCGCTTCGGCACGTCGGTGGTCACCCGGGTGGGCGGCTGACCGAGCTCAGTGCGACTCGCGGCTCACCGCCGACCCGCTCGAGCCGACGAGGAAGTCGAGGTCCGCGCCGGTGTCGGCCTGCAGCACGTGGTCGACGTAGAGCCGCTCCCAGCCCCGCCGCGGGTCGGCGAAGCCGGCGACGGTCGCCTCGCTCGGCCGGCGCCGGGCCAGTTCGCCGTCGGGGACCTCGACGTCGATCCGCCGGGCCGCGACGTCGAGCGTGATCACGTCGCCGGTGCGCACCAGGGCCAGCGGGCCGCCGGCGGCCGCCTCCGGCGCCACGTGCAGGACGACGGTGCCGTAGGCGGTGCCGCTCATCCGGCCGTCGCACACCCGCACCATGTCGCGCACACCCTGCTCCAGCAGCTTCTTCGGCAGCGGCATGTTCGAGACCTCGGGCATGCCGGGGTAGCCCTTCGGGCCGCAGCCGCGCAGGACGAGCACGGAGTCGGCGTCCACGTCGAGGTCGGGGTCGTCGACGCGGGCGGAGAAGTCCTCGACGGAGTCGAAGACGACCGCCCGGCCGCGGTGCCGCATCAGGTGCGGCGAGGCCGCGGCCGGCTTGACCACCGCCCCGTCCGGGGCGAGGTTGCCGCGCAGGACGGCGATGCCGCCGTGCTCGACCAGCGGCTCCCCGCGCGGCCGGATGACCTCCGGGTCCCAGACCGCGGCGCCGTCGAGGGCGGCGACCAGCGGCTCCCCGGTGACGGTGAGCGCGGTCGGGTCGAGCAGGTCGCGCACCTGGCCCAGGACGGCGAGCAGGCCCCCGGCGCGGTGGAGGTCCTCCATGAGGAAGCGCCCAGCCGGGAGCAGGTCGACCAGCACCGGCACGCCGGACCCGATGCGGTCGAAGTCGTCGAGCGTCAGGTCGATCCCCAGCCGGCCGGCGATCGCCAGCAGGTGGACGACGGCGTTCGTGGACCCGCCGACGGCGGCCAGTGCCACGATCGCGTTGGCGAAGGACCCCGCGGTGAGGAACGTGCTGGGGCGGCGGTCGGCGGCCACCATCTCCACCACCAGCCGGCCGGTGCCGTGCGCGGCCTCCAGCAGCCGGCTGTCCGCGGCCGGGGTGCCGGCGACCCCGGGGACGACGGTGCCCAGTGCCTCGGCGACCAGTGCCATGGTCGAGGCGGTGCCCATCGTGTTGCAGTGCCCGCGGCTGCGGATCATCGCCGACTCCGACCGCGTGAACTCCTCCGCCGACAGCGTGCCCGCACGGACCTCCTCCGACAGCCGGAACACGTCGGTGCCGCAGCCCAGCGGCACCCCGCGGAAGGTGCCGGTCAGCATGGGCCCGCCCGGGACGACGACGGCGGGCAGGTCGACCGAGGCGGCGGCCATGAGCAGCGACGGGATCGTCTTGTCGCACCCACCGAGCAGCACCAGCCCGTCGACCGGGTTGGCCCGGAACGCCTCCTCCATCTGCATCGCGGCCAGGTTGCGCCAGAGCATCGCCGTGGGGCGGACCTGGGTCTCGCCCAGGCCGAACACGGGCAGCTCCAGCGGGGTGCCGCCGGCGGCGTGGACGCCGTCGCGCACGGCGGCCGCGACCTCGGACAGGTGCCGGTTGCAGGGCACGAGGTCGGAGGCGGTGTTCGCGATGGCGATCTGCGGGCGGCCGAAGGCGTCGTCCGGGATGCCGCGGCGCATCCACGCGCGGTGGATGTAGGCGTTCCTGACGTCGCCGGAGTACCACTGCGCGCTGCGGAGGGTCACGGCCGCCATCCTGGCGCTGTGTCGAGGACCATGCGCGCGGTCGTGCTCTCCGGTGCGGGCGTCTGCGCGGTCGAGGACGTGCCCGCGCCGGTCGCCGCCCCGGGCGAGGTGGTCGTCGACGTCGAGCGGGTCGGCGTCTGCGGCACCGACGTCGAGCTGTTCACCGGGGAGCTGACCTACCTGCAGACCGGGCACTCCTCCTACCCGTTGCGGCCCGGGCACGAGTGGTGCGGTCGCGTCACCGCGGTGGGCGACGAGGTCGACCCCGCCTGGCTGGGTCGGCGGGTGACGGGGGACACGATGCTCGGCGACCGGGTCTGCCGCCGCTGCCGGCGGGGGCAGCAGCACGTGTGCGAGGACAGGCAGGAGGTGGGCATCAGAGGCGGGCGCCCCGGGGCGCTGGCCGAGCAGCTCGCCGTCCCGGTGGAGTCGCTGCACGAGCTGCCCGACTCCGTCGACCCGGCGCTCGGCGCGCTCGTCGAGCCGGGGGGGAACGCCTGGCGGGCGGCGCAGGCAGCCGGGGTCGCCCCCGGCGACCGCGTGCTGGTGATCGGCCCCGGGACGATCGGCCTACTGACGGCGATGTTCCTCCGCGCGGCCGGCGCCGAGGTGCACCTGCTCGGCGTCACCGTCCCCTCGCTCGACTTCGCCCGCGGTCTCGGCTTCGCCGACGCCTGGACCCGCGACACCCTGCCGGACCTGCCGTTCGACGCCGTCGTCGACGCCTCGACCGCCGCCGGGTCCCCGGCGCTGGGCCTGGACCTGGTCGAGCCCGCCGGCCGGCTCGTCTGCATCGGCATCGCCGGCACGCCGAGCACGATCGACACACGGACCCTGCTGATCAAGGACGTCACCGCGGTCGGGATCCTGTCGGCGTCCCCGGGGCTGGCCGCCACGATCGCCGCCTACGGGGCCGGTGCGGTCGACCCCCGGCCGCTGGTCGCCGCCACCGTCGGTCTCGCGCAGGTCGGCACCGTGCTCGCCGGCGGGCGCCCGGAGGGCAGCGGCGCCGGACCCAAGGTCCACGTCGACCCGCGACTCCGCGACTGAGCGGTGCGGCACCGGCGTGCCGCTCGACGACGAGGCACTCGGTCCGATCTTCGCTTCGGTCGGCGGACGGGCCGGCCGGCCCGTGGCCCGACCACCGGCAGCGCGTCGGCGCCGTGCTGCGAGCGCGTTCCCGCGACGGTCGGGGCACAGTGACGGTCATGGCTCCCCGCGACCCGGCCGACGTCACCGACCTGCCCCTCGAGCGGAAGGCCGTGCTGCTCTCCGGTCAGGACTTCTGGTCGACCCCTCCGGTCGAGGACGCCGGGCTGCCGTCGGTGGTGCTCACCGACGGCCCGCACGGCGTCCGACGGCAGGCGGCCGACTTCGACCGGATCGGGCTGCTGGAGAGTCTGCCCGCCACCTGCTTCCCCCCGGCGGTCGCCGTCGGGTCGAGCTGGGACGCCGACGTCGCCGAGCGCATCGGGACGGCGGTCGGGCGGGAGGCCCGCGCCCTCGGCGTGCCCGTCGTCCTCGGCCCGGGCGTGAACATCAAGCGGTCCCCGCTGTGCGGGCGGAACTTCGAGTACTACTCCGAGGACCCGCTGCTGACCGGCGTGCTCGGGGCCGCGCACGTGCGCGGCCAGCAGGCGCAGGGCGTCGGCGCCTCGGTCAAGCACTTCGCGGCCAACAACCAGGAGACGCAGCGCATGCAGGTCAGCGCCGACGTCGACGAGCGCACCCTGCGGGAGATCTACCTGCCCGCCTTCGAGCGGATCGTCACCGAGACGCGGCCGGCCACCGTCATGTGCGCCTACAACAGGGTCAACGGCGTCTACGCGTCGCAGCACCACTGGCTGCTCACCGAGGTCCTGCGCGAGCAGTGGGGCTTCGAGGGCGTCGTCGTGTCCGACTGGGGTGCGGTGGACGACCGGGTCGCCGCCCTCCGCGCCGGCCTGGACCTGCAGATGCCCGGCGACTCCGGCGCGGGCAACCGGCTCGTCGTCGAGGCGGTCCGCGCCGGGGAGCTGGACGAGGCCCTCGTCGACCGCAGCGCCCGGCGGGTGGCCGCGCTCGCCGACCTGGTGACCGAGCCGACCGGGGGCTTCGACGTCGACGCCCACCACGCACTGGCCCGGGAACTCGCGGCGCAGTGCGCGGTGCTGCTCAAGAACGACGGCGCCGTGCTGCCGCTGGCGCCGGGTACGCGGGTCGCCGTGGTCGGCGAGTTCGCCCGGACGCCGCGCTACCAGGGCGGCGGCAGCTCGCACGTCAACGCCACCCGGGTCGACGACGCGCTGACCTCCCTGCGGGAGGCGCTCCCCACCGTGACCTTCGCGCCCGGCTTCACCCTCGACGGCTCCGGGGACGCCGCCGCGCTGCGCAACGAGGCACTCGCCGCGGCCCGTGACGCGGACGTCACCGTCGTCTTCGCGGGGCTGGCCGAGTCCGACGAATCCGAGGGCTTCGACCGGACCACGATCGACCTGCCCGCCGCGCAGGTCGAGCTCATCCGGGCGGTGGCCGCGGCCGGCCCGCGGACCGTCGTCGTGCTGTCCTCCGGCAGCGTCGTCTCGCTGGAGGGCTGGCACGACGACGTCGACGCGGTCCTGGCCGGGTTCCTGCTCGGCCAGGCCGGGGGTAGCGCACTGGCCGACCTGCTCACCGGCGCCGTCAGCCCCTCCGGCCGGCTGGCCGAGACGATCCCGCTGCGGCTGGAGGACACCCCCAGCCACCTGAACTTCCCCGGCGAGCAGGGGCACGTCCGCTACGGCGAGGGCGTGATGGTCGGCTACCGGCACTTCGTCACGGTCGACCGTCCGGTGCGGTACCCCTTCGGCCACGGGCTGGGCTACACGACGGTCGGGACCGGTGACCTACGGGTGACGGCGACCGGCGACGACACCGCCACCGTGTCGCTGACGGTCACCAACACCGGCGAGCGGGCGGGCCGGCACGTCGTGCAGGTGTACGTCGCGACGACGGCCGGGCCCGTCCGCCGCCCGGCGCGGGAGCTGCGCGGCTTCGCCAAGGTGTCGCTGCAGCCCGGGGAGTCGCGGACCGTGGAACTGCGCCTCGACCGCCGCGCCTTCGCCTACTGGGACGTCCGGGAGGGCGGCTGGGTCGTGGCGCCGGGGGAGTACACCGTGCAGGTCGGCGCCAGCGCCGCCGAGGTGGTCGCGGAGGCGGCGGTGACCCTGGCCGGGGACACGGTCGTCCCGGAGCTCACGCTCGGCTCGTCGGTGGCCGAGTGGTTCGGCCACCCGGTCGTCGGCGCGCAGCTGCTCGAGGGCTTCCTCGCCTCCATGCCCGACGGCGCCGCGGAGGTGCACGCCGGGATGCTGGAGATGATCGGGTCGATGCCGATGCGGCGGTTCGCCGCCGACTTCGGCGCCGCCGTCCCGCCCGCCGAGCTCGACCGGCTGGTCGCGGTGGCGCAGGCCGCGCGCGCGGGCTGAGCACCCCGGCCGTCAGCGGTCCGACAGCGCTCCCGTCCGGGTGCGCACGGCCGCGACGTTCCGCGGTGCACTTCCGCGGATCTGCACGGTGCAGATCCGCGGAAGTGCACCCTC
>NZ_JBFNXQ010000054.1:0-35652 GCF_041018925.1 Geodermatophilus maliterrae | reverse complement strand
GTCGGCAGCCCGCGGCTGCAGCTGCGCGCCTACCGGCCCGGCCGGCGCGCGGTGGTCGAGGTGACCTCGCCGTCCGGCCGGTGGTTCCTCAAGGTGGTGCGGCCGTCGGCGGCCGCCGACCTCGCGGCCCGGCACGCCACCCTCTCGGCAGGGGTGCCGGTGCCGCCGGTGCTCGCGTCGACCGACGACGGCGTCGTCGTGCTGCCCGGGCTGCCGGGGACGCCCATGCGCGCGGCCCTGGCCGGGGATCCGGGCGCGCTGCCGGAGCCCGCGGTCCTGGAGGCGCTGCTCGACGCGCTGCCGGCGGTGACCGCTCCCCCTCCGCGGCGGGACCCGGCCGACCCGGTGCCGCGGGTGTGGGCACACGCGACGGTGCTCGGGACGGTGTGCCCGTCGCTGGCGCCGCGGCTGGAGCGGCTGACCGCGGCGGTCGGCGCGGCCGCCGGCGGGCACCCCGTGGTGCCGGTGCACGGCGACTTCTACGAGGCGCAGCTGCTGGTCGACGCCGGGGCGGTGGTGGGCCTGCTCGACGTCGACACCGCCGGGCCGGGCGCCCGGATCGACGACTGGGCGACGCTCGTGGCGCACCTGGCGCTGCTCGAGCGGCTCGGCGGCGACCCGGCGCGGGTCTCCGGCTACCGGGCGCGGGTGCAGGCGCTGCTGGCCGGGCGCTGGCCGGGCGGGGAGTTCGCGGCACGGGTGGCCGGCGTGCTCGTGGGGCTGGCCACCGGGCCGTTCCGGGTGCAGCAGGCCGGCTGGGCCGCGGCGACCGAGGCACGGGTGGCCCTCGCCGAGGAGTGGGCGGGCCTGCGATGAGCGGGTCCTCATCCCGCTGAGAAGGCGCTCACCGTGTTCTCCCGGAGGTCTCACCGGAGCCGGACAACGTGGTCGGTGTCAGAGACAGCCACGCACGAGGAGGACCCGACATGACCCGCCGTCCCGCCACCTGGAAGGTCGTCACCCTCGGCACCGCGCTCGCCGGCCTGGGCCTGGTCGGCACCGGCTGCGCCGCCGGCGACGACTCCCCCGCGAGCCAGCCGCCGGCCGCCGTCTCCGGTGCCGCCGACGACACCCCGGACACGGCCACGGACAGCGGGGCCACGGACGGCGCGGCCACGGACGGCGCCCCGGCGGACCCTGCGCCGTCCGACGCGGCCCCGGCCGACGCGTCCCGGGAGACCGCCGACTCGCCCGGCGAGAGCGCCGTCGACACCCCGGGCGAGGTGACGCCCGACGACGTCGACCCCGACGACACCACGCCCGACGACACCACGCCGGGCACCTGAGCCGCCCCTGATCGCCGCACGGCCCCGGTCCTCACGGAGGACCGGGGCCGTGCTCGGTCATCGGTCCGTGGGCCGTGGCTGCGGTCCGCGGCCCCGGCGCGGGGTCAGGCGGCGCTGAGGCGGTAGCCCATGCCGCGCACCGTCTCGATGCGCTCGGGGCCGAGCTTCTTGCGCAGGTAGCGGACGTAGACGTCGACCACGTTCGAGCCGGGGTCGAAGTCGTAGCCCCAGACGTGGCTGAGCAGCTGCTCACGGGCCAGCACCTGCCCGGGATGGCGCAGGAAGGTCTCGGCGAGGGCGAACTCGCGGGCCGACAGGTCGACGGTGCGCCCGCCGACGCTGGCCCGGCGGGTGCGCAGGTCGAGCGACAGGTCGCCGACGGAGAGCACCGTGACCTCGCCCTGGCGGGCGCCGGCCAGCCGCAGCCGCACCCGCGCGAGCAGCTCCTCGAAGCGGAAGGGCTTGGGCATGTAGTCGTCCGCGCCGCCCTCGAGGCCGGCCACGGTGTCCTGCACGCTGTCGCGGGCGGTCAGCACGATGACCGGCACGCCGCAACGCTCGGCGCGCAGCGCCCGGAGGACGGCGAACCCGTCGAGGACCGGCAGCCCGATGTCGAGGACGACGAGGTCGAACTCGCCGCTGCGGGCCCGGTCGAGGGCGGTGAGCCCGTCACCGACCACGGCGGTGGCGAAGCCGTTGGCCCGCAGGCCCTTCTCGACGAACGCGGCGATGCGCGGCTCGTCCTCGGCGATCAGCACCCGGCTCACCGGGGTCCTCCCTCGATCGGTACGGCCGGCGCCCGGCCGCGGAGGCCCCGGGCGGGACGGCCAGGGGCGGCGTCGCGAGCGGGTCGTCGACGGTGTCGGCGGCGGGGACGACGTCGGGACCGGCGTCCTCGACGGCGGTGTCCGTCCAGCCCCCGCGCGGCGGTGCCGGGCGGGCGGGGAGGACGAGGGTGAACGTCGCGCCCTCGCCGGGGCGGCTGTGCAGCTCCACCCGGCCGCCGTGCGCGGCGGCGATCGCCTGCACGATCGACAGGCCCAGGCCCGCGCCGTCGCTGCGCCGGGCGCCCGAGCTGCCGCGGGCGAAGCGCTCGAACACGCGCGCCTGGTCGGCCTCGGCGATCCCGGGGCCGTTGTCGTCGACCCAGACCAGCAGCTGACCGGCGGTCAGCCGGCTGCCGACGACGATGCGGTCGCCGGCGCGGGTGTAGCGGACGGCGTTGTCGGCCAGCGCGACGAGGGCCTGGGTCAGCCGCTGCGGGTCGAGCAGGAGGTCGGCGCGGGCGGCGCCACCGAGCTGCCACACGCGGTCGCCGAGCTGCCGGACCTTGCCGAACACCTCGGTGGTCAGCTCGGCGACGTCCACCGGCTGCAGGCGGACGAACGCCGGCTGCTCCGAGCGGGCCAGGAGCAGGAGCTCGGAGACCATGCGGTTCATCCGCTCCAGCTCGTCGTCGACGAGGGCGACGGTCTGCCGGACGTCGTCGGGGTCGGCGGGGTCGAGCACGTCGAGGTGGCCGCGGACGATGGTGATCGGCGTGCGCAGCTCGTGGCCGGCGTCGTCGAGGAACCGCCGCTGGGCGGCGACCCCTCCCTCCACCCGGTCGAGCATGGCGTTGACGGCGACGGCGAGGTCGGTGAGCTCGTCCTCGGGCCGGTCGTCGACGGGGATGCGGCCGGAGAGGTCGGTCTCGGTGATGCCCTGGGCCGTGCTGGCGACCGCACGGACCGGCGCCAGCACGCGGCCGGCGACCACCCAGGCGCCCGCGGCGGCGATCAGCAGGGTGACCCCGCCGACGCCGAGCATGAGCTTCGCGGTGTCGTCGGCGGCCTGGCGCTCCTGGTCGGCGAAGTAGGCGACCACGGCCACCCCGCGCGAGGGGTCGCCCTCCAGCGTCACGGGGACGGCGAGGTAGCGGACCTCCCCCGCGCCGCTGGCGTAGCCGCCGGACGTCGTCTCGGTCACCGAGGCGACCAGGTCGGTGAAGGCCGCGTCCTCGCTGAGCAGGACCGGCGCCTCGATGCGGCTCTGGTAGCGGTACTCGCCGTCGACGTAGCCGAGGAACTTCTCGTTCGGCCGGGCGAGGTTGTAGGTGATCATCGTCTGCAGGACGTCGGCGACGGAGCCGAACGGCTCACCGCTGCGCGGGTCGACGTTGCCCTCGAGGATCCGCCGGAACTCCTCGACCTCGGCCCCGAGCGCGACGTCCATGCGCTCGTTGGTCGCGCGGACGAGCAGCTGCCAGGTGACCAGCGTGACGATCGCCAGCGCCAGCAGGACCATGAGCAGGACCCACCCGATGATCCGGGTCCGGGCGGCTCGGGGCGCGAGTCGTCGCCGGGCGCGGTCGAGCCACCCGGTCGACCTGCGCTCATCAGTCGTCACCGTCGTCGTCAACGTCTGCACCGCCGTCGTCGTCCCCGTCGTCGCCTCCGTCGTCATCGTCGTCGTCGGGGAGGGGCGGTGGTGGGACGACGTCGGTGGGCTGCGGCGCGGGTGCGGGGGCCGGGGCGGGTGCCGGTGCGGGGGCGGGCTGGGGGGGGGGCGCGGGGGCCGGCGGTGGCGCCGGGGAGCCGGACGGGTCGGAGGCTCCGGTCGGCGTCGAGCTGCCGGGCGCCTCGGACGACCGGCCGGCCGACGTCTCGGGGCCCGCCGGCGTCTCGGGGGCGGCCGGCGTCTCGCGCGCGGGCACGTCGATCGGCGCAGGCACCGAGGGTTCGCCGACGCCGGCGGGCCCGAGCAGCGCCCACGCCGTCCCGCCGGCGAGCAGGACGACGGCGAGGCCGGACACCACGGCGAACAACAGGCGGCTGCGCACACCACGAACCGTCGGCCGCGCCCGTGACGGACCTGTGAGATCCGGATGAGAGGCCTCTCATGGGGCCGCACCCCTGGCCGAGCTGTTCCCGAGTCGCGTCCCCGGGGCGGTGGTTCGAGCCGGTGCGGGTTGAGCCCTTCGCGGATCGAGCCGGTGCGGACGGTGTCGGCCCGGGCGGTGTCGGACCCGACCGGCTCAGAACGGGCAGCCGGTCAGATCGGGCGGGGCGTCGCCGCCCCGTGGGGCCATCGCCGGGTCGCCGGCCGCTCCCGGTGGCGCACCGGACCGGACCGGTACCGCGGACCCCGCTTCGCGCAGGACGCGCGGTGGATCGGTGACGCGGGTGATCCCCGACGGCGTCGCCACCTCGAGCCGCCCGCCGGGGAGAAGGCGGAAGCGCCAGCCGCGCGCGTGGGTCTTCAGCCGGTGGTGCCGGCGGCACGGGCAGCAGAGGTTGTCGCAGGCGGTGCGGCCGTGCGGCCACGGCCGGACGTGGTCGAGGTCGGTCCGGCCGACCCGGCGGTTGCAGTGCGGGTGCCGGCACCGGCGGTCCCGCACCTGCCCGAACCGGCGGTGCCCCTGCGTCGGCCGGTAGGCCGTCGTCGGCGGTGGCGGCCGGAGCCCGGCTCGCCGCGCCCCGCGTTCGAGCCCGCGGCGGGTGGCCACCGCGACCAGGTGCCCCGCGTCGTCGTGCACCGCGAACTCGAGCGTGCCGCCGCCGGGTCGGTGCAGGTCCAGGGCACCCACCCGGTCGAGCAGCTCCCGGCACTGCGCGGCACTCACCGGGTGGCCGTCCACGTCGGCCGGCTCGTCGCCGCCCGCGAGCGTCGACAGGGGGGCGTGCACCACCAGGGAGACCCCCACGCCCGGGCGCTCGGTCCACGGCCGCAGGACGAGGTCCTGGAAGACCTCGGCCCGGAGCTGCCCGATCGGGCGTTCGTCACCGCCGTCGCGCAGCTGCCGGGCCAGGCCGTCGATCACCTCGCCGCAGGCGGCCGCCGCCGGGAGGGTCAGGTCCGCGGCCATGCGGGCCATCCCGTCCTCGGTGGCCCACCAGCGCACGTCGGCGTCCGCCTGCGCCTGCCGGTGCCGCCGCTCACGCGCCTCGGGGCCGAGTCGGTCGATGCACCGGCGGATGCTCGCCCGCAGGCTCGTCGGCGTCTGCTCGGGCGCCCGGGGCAGCACGAGGGCCTCGACCCGCGCGGCCAGCTGCTCGTCCAGCGGCTCGAGCAGGTCGACGACGGCCTCGGCACGGGCCTCGTCGATCTCCCCGCGCGCGAGGAGACGGAGCGTGGCCGGGAAGCGCGAGGTCAGCGCGAGCGACGTGCGGATCACGCGACCGGCCCGCCGCTCGCCGTAGGGGTGGACCAGACCCAGCTCGCAGGGCAGCCACTCGCTGACGTCCATCACCTCGGGCACGGGCCGGCCACCGTCCTCCTCGCCCGGGCGCTGGCCGGCCAGCTGGGCCACCAGGTCGGCCCGCTCGGCGACCAGTGCGGCCGCCCTCCGCTCGACCAGTGCGACCAGCCGGACCACCCAGTGGTCGGGCAGCGCGAGCCGCTCCGCGCTGCCCGGCGGACACATCACCGCCATGAACTCGTCGGTGGACGGCAGCTCACCGATGGCCGCAACGAGCTCCTCGCGGGACACCGGCCTGCCGTCGTCGGCGAAGCAGCCGAGGGACCGGACCGTCCCGTCGGCGTACACCTCGGCCTGCTCGAACACGTGTTCGACGATACCGAGTGGCACGCCGATCCACCAGACGAATCCACAGGTCAGCGGCCCGTCCACGGATCCGGACGGCGCGGTCAGCCCAGGTCCGTCGTCACTCCCACGACCACCAGGTCGGAGCTGTGCGTGCCGGCCGCGTCGACCCCGGCCGGCCGCGGCTGGAAGCCCGGCAGCCCGGACAGCCCGTCGCTGCCGTCGACCACCCGCAGGGTCAGCGGCCCGCCGCCGTCGACGGTGAACGTCGCCTCGACGCCCTCGCGCGGCGGCGCGTGGAAGGTCAGCCACAGCCGGTCCTCCCCCAGCGCGTCGGCCGGGGCGTCGCGCGCCTCGACCCGCGCCTCGACCACCGACCCGCCGTCCGTGCGGAGGTCGAGCACGACCAGCCGCACGTCCCGCTGCGGCGTTACCCGCACGGTCACCGTCCGGCGGCCGTCGGCGGTGCGGTCGTCGAGCACCTGCACGGTCGACGCCGGCAGGTCGGCGACCTCCGCGGACCCGGCGGCCACCGGGCGCCCGACCAGGTACGGGTAGTCGTGCGGCAGCTCCTGTGGCCCGTCGACGTACCGCGCGGTGTACGCGCCGGGATCGGCCTCGGTGCTCGCCCACCACGCCTCGCCGGTGTCGGCCTCCAGCGCGTAGACCAGCTGGCTGGGCACCGGGTGCTGCTGGTCGAACCGGTCGACGGCGAGGCCCACGGCGGTCAGCACGACCGCCAGTGCTACCGCGACCGCGGGCACCGCGACGGACCGCCGCCCGTTCGCCAGGGACGGCGGCGCGAACAGCTGCTCGACCACCGGCAGCAGCACCAGCACGAGGAGGGTCGCCACCGCCGCCGGCGCGGCACCGCCGGCCAGCCCGAGCGCCGGGAAGAACAGCGCCACCGTCGGCGCCAGCACGACGACCGCGACCGCCCCGGCCACCAGCCCGCCCAGGAGCCGCAGCCGCTCCGGCAGCAGCCCCGCGCCGACCCCGGCCAGCGCCGGCAGCGCGGCCAGGTAGGACCCGCCGGGTGCCAGCGCCGCCAGGACGACGGCGAGCAGCGCCAGCACCCCGAGCGCCCCCGTCCGCAGCGCCGCGGGGCCGACCCGCCGCCGCAGCAGCGCGTACCAGGCCAGGACCACGGCCAGCACGACGGCGACCGCGGCCAGCCGGAACCAGCCCGGCCGCCACGGGTCGAGCATCGCCGCGTACCCCGGCCGCACCAGCACGAGCAGCCGCCACACCCCGACCACCGCCAGCGGCGCGAGCACCAGCGGCACGACCGCCGACAGGGCACCCAGCAGGGTCCGCGGCAGCGACGACCCGCGCCGCCGGTCCACGACCGCCACCACGACCACGCCGAGCACGGCCGCACCCGCCAGCGGCCACACCAGCGACCCGGGGTAGCGCACCAGTTCCCACAGCAGCGGGAAGTAGGTGGCGTCCCCGGCGCCGGGACGGGAGAGGTCGGTCAGGTCGGCGTCACCCAGCTCCCGGGTGAGGGCCAGCGTGTTGTCCCCCAGCGCCTGCAGAGTCCCCTGGTCGAGGCGCGACGGGGTGTCCTGCGGGGTGTGGTAGGCCGCGTTCCCGTCGATGAAGGCGGTGTTCAGGCCGGTGAAGTCCCCGTCGGCGAGCAGCACGCTGAAGTCGGTGTCGTTGGGCAGCGTCCGGTAGACCTCGACGGCGAAGCTGGTGGCCACCGGGTGCGGCGCCGCGGCGGCGTACCGCTCGGCCAGCCCGGCGTTGCCCAGCGACGTCTCGAACGTGATCGGCGGCCCGCTGGTGCCGCGGGCCTCCAGGTTGAGCACGACGCCGCCCTGCGGGGCCAGCGGGTGGCTGGCCGCGAACGCCTCGGCGCCGCACAGGCACGCCTCCTCGGCGTCGGTGAGCACCACGACGACGTCGTTGCGCAGCGGCTCGCCCTCGCGGAGCGCCCGCACCGTCTCCAGCAGCGTGGCCACCCCGGCGGCGTCGTCGCTCGCGCCGGGGCCGGTCTCCACGGAGTCGGTGTGCGCCATCAGGAACAGCCGCCCGGTCGAGCCGGTGCCCGGCAGGACGGCGACGACGTTGCGCACCCGCGCCATCTCGGCCGCGCCCGGTGACGACTGCCACGTGCCGACGGCGTTCTGCACCCGGGTGTCCAGCCCCAGCCCGGTCAGCCTGGCGACCAGCCCGTCGACCACGCGGGCGTGCGCCTCGCTGCCGGCCACGTGCGTCTCCGCGGCGATCTCCTCCACGTACCCGAACGCCCGCGCGGCACTGAAGGAGGTCGCAGGGGCGTCGGCCGGCGCCGGCGACGGAGGCTGCAGGGCCAGCACGCTCCACGCCGTCAGCCCGGCCAGCAGGGCGAGGACGACCAGCGGCGCGAGCAGCCCCCTCGCGGGGGCAGCGGGGCGCGGTGCGGGCAACGGGTCCTCCTCGACCGGGCCGGGACCGGGTCACCCTAGGTGCGGCGGGAGGACACTCCGGGGATGCCGGCCGTCCCGCTCCCCCGCCGCGCCGGGCGCCGGACCAACCTCGGCCTGCTCGCCCTCCTCTTGATCGCCGGCGGCACCGGGGTGCTGGCCTTCGGCGTCGGCACGTCGCTGCCCTCGCGGCTCGTGGTCGCCGCGCACGGGGCGGCGGGGCTCGGGCTGCTGCTGCTCGTGCCCTGGAAGGCCGTCGTCGTCCGGCGGTCGCGGACCCGCACCCGCGGCCGGCGCGACCCCGCCTCCGCGTGGGCGCTGGCCGGACTGGTCGCGCTCACCGTGGCCACCGGCGTGCTGCACACCGTCGCCGGCCCGGCGATCGCCGCCGCGGGGATCGCCGTGCTGCAGGTGCACGTCGGCGTGGGCGTCGGGACGGGTGCGCTGCTGCTCGTGCACGTCGTCGGCGGCCGGCAGCGGCCGCGGCGCAGCGACGCGTCGCGCCGGGCGCTGCTGCAGACCGGCGGGCTGGCCGTGGGCGCGGCCGCCCTGTGGGCGGCGGTCGAGGGCGGCCTTCGGCTGACCGGCGCACCGGGCGGACGGCGGCTCGGCACCGGCTCGCACGAGCGGGGCACCGGCGACCCGGCCGCGATGCCGGTCACCCAGTGGTTCACCGACGCCGTGCCCGACGACGCCGGCGACGTCCTCGAGCTCGTCGCCGGCGGCCGCACCACCCGCCTGCGCGCACGGGACCTCGACCGCGGCGACACCGCGAGCGCCGTCCTCGACTGCACCGGCGGCTGGTACGCCGAGCAGGAGTGGCGCGGGGTGCGGCTGGACCGGCTGCTGGCCGGGCTGGACCTGCCCGACGGCGGCAGCGTCGACGTCGTCTCGGTGACCGGCTACCGGCGGCGGCTGCCCCTGGCCGACGCCGGGTCGCTGCTGCTGGCCACGCACGCCGCCGGCCGGTCGCTGTCGGCCGGGCACGGGGCGCCGGTGCGCCTGGTGGCACCGGGCCGGCGCGGGTTCTGGTGGGTGAAGTGGGTGCGGCGGGTGGAGGTGGTCGACGCGCCGTGGTGGCTGCAGCCGCCGTTCCCCCTCCGGTGACTCAGAGCGTGGCCAGCCAGTTGGTGAGCAGCTGGGCGCCGGCGTCGCCGCTCTTCTCCGGGTGGAACTGGGTGGCCGACAGCGCGCCGTTCTCCACCCCGGCGACGAACCGGTCGCCGTGCTCGGCCCAGGTCACCTTCGGCGGGGCCAGCGGGCCGGGACGGCCGTCCTGGCCGAGGGAGAACTCGCGCACGCCGTAGGAGTGCACGAAGTAGAAGCGCTCGTCGGCCAGCCCGTCGAACAGGACGGTGTCCGCGGGCGCCGCGACGGTGTTCCAGCCCATGTGCGGCAGCACCGGGGCCTCGAGCTGCTCGACGACGCCGGGCCACTCACCGCACCCCTCGGCGTCCTGACCGTGCTCGACACCGCGCTCGAAGAGCACCTGCATGCCCACGCAGATGCCCAGCACCGGGCGGCCCCCGGCCAGCCGGCGGCCGATGGTGCGCGGCCCGTCGACGGCGCGCAGCCCGGCCATGCAGTGCGCGAAGGCGCCGACCCCGGGGACGACGAGGCCGTCGGCGTCGAGCGCCGCGTCCCGGTCGGCGGTCACGGTGACCTCGGCGCCGACGCGGGCCAGCGCCCGCTCGGCCGAGCGGAGGTTCCCGGACCCGTAGTCGAGGACCGTCACCTTCTTCTTCACGGCTGCCACGGTACCGAGCAGCGACGCCGCCCCCGCCGGGAGTCCCGGACCCCCACGGCCGGCGCACCCCCCGCCCGGGTGAACCCGCGAGGAGCGGCGCTCAAGGCGGCCGGGCGGTCGCTCGATGACCGGTTCGTGCGAGCTCTGGCCGAGGACGAGGACCGCGTCTCCTTCTGGCGACGACACACGCTGAGCGGCGTGGCGCTGTGCGTCGGGCTCCCTGCGGTCATCGCGACGCGCACCTGGATGTCCCCGGAGGCCCCCAACGGCACCTGGCTCCTCCTGCTCTGCGCCGCGGTCGCCCTCCCGGCCCCCCTGCTGCTGCTGGTCCCGGTCGAGCGGCTGGTCCGCCACCCGCGGGGACGGCTCTTCTTCGACGCCTGGGAGGCGGTCGGCCTCGCGCTGGTGCTCACCGTCTGCCGGCTCGACGGCGGCGCGGACAGCCCCTACGTCGCGTTCCTCTTCGTCCTGCTCGCGCACGCAGCCCTGGCCTACCCCCCGGTCGGGGTGGCCATCGCCGGGGTGATCACCGTGGCCGGCCACCTGACCCTGGGGGTCCTCGACCCCGACGTCCCGACGCCGGACCTGGTCGTCAGCGTGCTGGCCCTGGTCGTGGCCACCGCGACCTGCGCCTTCGCCTCGGCCAACCACGTCCGGGTCTACGAGCGCATGGCCGCCTACGCCGCGGAGATCGCCGCGCTGGCCCAGCGCGACGGACTCACCGGCACCCTGAACCACCGCGCCTTCCACGAGCGGCTGCAGGCCGAGGTGCGCCGCGCGGCGACCGACACCCCGGTCAGCCTGCTCATCGTCGACGTCGACTCGTTCAAGACCGTCAACGACACCTTCGGCCACCCCGCCGGGGACGGCGTGCTGCAGCTCGTCGGCGCCGCCCTGACCGGCCTGACCCGCCCCGGGGACTCGGCCGGCCGCCTCGGCGGCGACGAGTTCGCGCTGCTGCTACCGGGCGCGACCCTCGGGCAGGCCACCGCGGTCGCCGAGCGGCTGCGCGAGCGGGTCCGCACCACCGCCGCGGACTTCGGCGCCACCGTCAGCGTCGGCGTGGCCACGGCCACCTCCCCCGACGTGACCGCGGTGCACGCCGCCGCCGACGCCGCGGCGTACCGCGCCAAGCGCAGCGGCCGGGACCGCGTCGTCGCCGCCTCCGGGCCGGGCGCCGAGGCCACCACGGACGCGACCACGGCGCCGGCCGCCGACGTCCCCGCGCTCAGCGCGCCCTGAGGGCTGGTCCCGCCGTCCCTGGGTCCCACGACAGCACGGTCAGCTCCGGCCACACCGACTGCCAGCGGGCGGCCTTGGCCTCGTACACGTGCCGCGGCGCCGGGCTGCGCCGGTTGGGCCGCACGACGAGGTCGAACAGGTCCCCCATCCCGTACGGCGCGTACACCCGTGGTCGGCCGGCCGAGTCCACGGTGACGCCGACCGCGCAGCAGACCGCCGCGAAGGAGTCGATCGCCTCGCTGCAGTCGCGGAAGGCCGCCGGTGCCGGGACGCCGAAGCGCCCGGCGTACCAGAGGTGCACGCGGGCTTCGTTGCGGACCTCCACCGGGACCGGCAGGCCGGCGAAGAGCGGCACGGCCCGGGCGATGACGGCGTCCTCGGCGTCCCAGCCCGTGTCGGGATCGAAGTAGAAGAGGTCGGCGTCGAGGATGCCGGTGCCCGGCGGCCGCCCGGTGCGGGCGTTCCACACGGTCTGGAACAGCACCCCCGCGGTGAGCCACCAGTCGTGCACGCCGAGCGCGGGGGCCCGCCGCAGCACCTCGGCCACGGTCGGGTCGGCGAGGACGACGTCGAGGAACGTCTCCTCGTCGGGCCTCATACGAGGCGGAGGACGCCCGCCACCGTCGCGAGCAGCGCGGCCACCAGCAGGAGGACGGCGAAGCCGACCTGCGGGCCGGTGCGCCCCTTGGTGTCGTGGTCGGCCTTCCAGATGCTCCACGCACCGCCGATGAGGAAGCCCCCGAGAACCACGAGGACGACGCCTGAGCTCATCCGGCTACAGCGCGCCCTTGGTGGACGGGACGTCGGCGACCCGCGGGTCGATCGCGACCGCCGTCCGCAGCGCGCGGGCCAGCGCCTTGAACTGGCCCTCGACGATGTGGTGGGCGTCGCGACCGGCGTAGAGCACCCGCACGTGCAGGGTGATCCGGGCGTTGAAGGCGAAGGACTCGAGGACGTGCCTGGTCAGCGACGTCGGGTAGTCCGGCCCGATCACCGGCGTCATCGTCTCGGGCTCGGCGTGCACGAAGTACGGCCGGCCGGAGAGGTCGACGGCGGCCTGCACGAGGACCTCGTCCATGGGGATCGTGGCGTCGCCGTAGCGGGTGATCCCCTTCTTGTCCCCCAGCGCCTCGGCGAAGGCCTGGCCGAGCGCGATCGCGACGTCCTCGACGGTGTGGTGGGCGTCGATGTGCAGGTCGCCGTCGGCCTGGACGGTCAGGTCGATCCCGCTGTGCTTGGACAGCGCGGTGAGCATGTGGTCGTAGAAACCCACGCCGGTGCTGATCGAGCTCTTGCCGGTGCCGTCGAGGTCGAGCTCGACGACGAGCTTGGTCTCGCTGGTCGCCCGCTCCACGCGTGCAGTACGGCTCATGGGTCTCAGTCTCCCAGGCGGTGGTCGGGGGCGACCTCACCCAGCGCGGTGAGGAAGGCGTCGGTCTCCGCAGGCGTGCCGGCGGTGACCCGCAGCCAGCCGGGCAGGCCGACGTCGCGGACGAGGACGTCGCGCTCGAGCAGCGCCCGCCAGGCGGCCGGTGCGTCGGCGAACCGGCCGAAGAGGACGAAGTTGGCGTCGCTGGGCACGCTGGTCAGGCCCATCGCCGGCAGCGCCGCGACGATCCGGTCGCGCTGGTCCTTGACCGCGTCGACGGTGGCCAGCAGCGCGTCGGTGTGCGCCAGCGCCGCCCGCGCGGCCGCCTGGGTGAGCGAGGACAGGTGGTAGGGCAGCCGCACCAGCTGCACCGCGTCGACGACGGCCGGGGCGGCGGCCAGGTAGCCCAGCCGCAGCCCCGCCATGCCGAAGGCCTTGCTCATCGTGCGGCTGACCACCAGCCGCGGGCGGCCCGGCAGCAGGCTCAGTGCCGACGGCGTCCCGGCGCGGGCGAACTCGGCGTAGGCCTCGTCGACGACGACCACGCCGGCGGTGGCGGCGTAGACCTCCTCGATCGTCTCCAGCGCGACGGCCGTGCCGGTGGGGTTGTTCGGGCTGGTCACGAAGACGACGTCGGGCCGGACCTCGCGCACCTGGGCGGCCGCCTGCGCCGCGTCGATGGTGAAGTCCTCGCGGCGGTGCCCGTCGACCCACGCGGTGCCGGTGCCGGCCGAGATGATCGGGTGCATCGAGTACGACGGCGTGAAGCCCAGCGCCGTCCGCCCGGCGCCGCCGAAGGCCTGCAGCAGCTGTTGCAGCACCTCGTTGCTGCCGTTGGCCGCCCACACCTGCGCCGGCTCGATCCGCTCCCCGCCACGGCCGAGGTACGCGGCGAGGTCGGCCCGCAGTGCCACGGCGTCCCGGTCGGGGTAGCGGTTGAGCTCCAGCGCCGCGTGCCCGAGCGCCTCACCGAGCGTGGCCAGCAGCTCGTCCGGCAGCGGGTGCGGGTTCTCGTTGGTGTTGAGCCGGTACCGCACCTGCAGCTGCGGGGCGCCGTAGGGCGTGCGGCCGCGCAGCTCCGGCCGCAGCGGGAGCTCCTCCAGGGAGGTCACGACCGCTGCCGGAGCCGGACGGCGGCCGCGTGGGCGGGCAGGTCCTCGGCGTGCGCGAGGGCGTCGACGTGCCCGGCCACCTCGGCCAGCGCCTGCTCGTCGTACTCGACGACGTGGATGCCGCGCAGGAACGACTGCACCGACAGGCCGCTGGAGTGCCGCGCGCAGCCGCCGGTGGGCAGCACGTGGTTGGACCCGGCGATGTAGTCGCCCAGCGACACCGGCGACCAGGCGCCGACGAAGACCGCGCCGGCGTTGCGCACCCGCAGCGCCACCTCGCGGGCGTCCCGGGTCTGGATCTCGAGGTGCTCGGCGGCGTAGGCGTCGACCACCGCGAGGCCGGCGTCGAGGTCGTCGACCAGGACGATGCCCGACTGGCTGCCGTCCAGCGCGGTGGTGATCCGCTGGGCGTGCTTGGTGGCCGCGACCTGGGCGGGGACCAGGTCGAGCACGGCGTCGGCCAGCGCCTCGCTCGTCGTCACCAGCACCGCGCCGGCCAGCGGGTCGTGCTCGGCCTGGCTGATCAGGTCCGCGGCGACGTGCACCGGGTCGGCGGTGTCGTCGGCGAGGACGGCGACCTCGGTGGGGCCGGCCTCGGAGTCGATGCCGATCAGCCCGCGCAGCAGCCGCTTGGCGGCGGTGACGTAGACGTTGCCGGGACCGGTGACCAGGTCGACCGGCTCGCAGGAGCCCGCGCCGTAACCGAAGACGGCGATCGCCTGCGCCCCGCCGACGGCGTGCACCTCGGTGACGCCCAGCAGCGCGCACGCGGCCAGGACGCCGGGGTCGGGCAGGCCGCCGTTGTCGCGCTGCGGCGGGGAGGCGACGGCGATCGACTCGACGCCGGCGATCTGCGCGGGGACGACGTTCATGACCACGCTCGACAGCAGCGGCGCCAGCCCGCCGGGCACGTAGAGGCCCACCCGGCGCACCGGCACCCAGCGCTCGGTGACCGTGCCGCCGCGGACCACCTGCGTGGTGACGTCGGTGCGGGCCTGGTCGGCGTGCACCCGCCGGACGCGGGCGATCGACTCCTCCAGAGCGGCGCGGACGGCGGGGTCGATGCCGTCGAGGGCCGCCTGCAGCGCCGCGGGCGGGACGGTGAAGTCCTCGGCGTCGACACCGTCGAGGCGGGCGGTGATCTCGCGGACCGCCTGGGCCCCGCGGATCCGGACGTCCTCGCACAGCGGGCGGACGGTGGCCAGGACGGAGTCGATGTCGGTGGCGGCACGCGGCAGCAGGCCGGCCAGGTCGCGGACCCCCGGCAGCGCGGAACCGCGCAGGTCGATGCGGGCGAGCACGGGGGACCTCCGGGGGACGACGGGGATCCCCAGGGTAGTCAGCGCCCCGCGGCCCGGCGGGCACCGGTGAGGGGCCACGTCGCCTCTCGGACGGGTCGGCGGGGCACGGCCGGGTGGCGCGCACCACGACCGCGTCGTGCGCGCCGCCGGTGCCCGTAGGCTCGGCGGTGTGGGCGACCTCATCCCGCTGTTCCCGCTCGGGTCGCCGCTGTTCCCCGGGATCGTCCTGCCGCTGCACGTGTTCGAGCCCCGCTACCGGGCGCTGGTGCGTGACCTGCAGGCCCTGCCCGAGGGCAGCGGCCGGCGCTTCTTCGGCGTGGTCGCGATCCGGCAGGGCTGGGAGGTCGAGCGGGTGGCACCGGCCGAGGCGCTCTACGACGTCGGCTGCAGCGCGGTGGTCCAGGCGGTGCGGCCGCAGCCCGACGGCGGCTTCGGCGTCGTCACCGTCGGCGGGGACCGGTTCCGGTTGCTCGAGGTCGTCGTCGGCGAGGACCCGCCCTACCTGCAGGCCGAGGTCGAGTGGCTCTCCGAGGAGGAGGCGGCCGAGGAGGCCGCCGGCGACCAGGAGGAGGTCCTGAACTCCCCCGCGGCCGGCGGGTCGGGCCTCGACGAGGGGCTGGTGCGGGAGGTGGCCAGCGGGTCGCTCGACGTGCTGCACCGCGGTGTCGGCGGCCTGTTCACCCGCTACGTCACCGCCGTCGCGGGGCTGCAGGCGGGCCTCGGGCAGGACGAGGCGGGCGAGGCGGCCGCCGAGCTCGCGGAGAGCGACCTCGACCCGACCGGTGTCGGCGCGCTGCTGCAGGCGGTGGGCGACGACCCGCGGGCGCTGTCCTACCTGGTGGCCTCGGCGGCACTGCTCACCACCGAGGACCGGCAGGCGCTGCTGGCCGAGTCGGCGACCCGGCGGCGGCTGGTGGCCGAGAGCCGGATGCTGCGGCGGGAGCTGACCCTGCTGGAGTCCGTCGGCGCCGTACCCGTACCGCTGCACCAGTTCGCCGGGCCGAGCAGCCTCAACTAGCGGACCGCCCCCACCCTCACGGGCTCAGGGCGGGGGCGGGGGTGCCGCGGCCGGCGAGGGCCCACGGCCGGGCTCCCCGCGGCCGAGGTCGTCCGACGCGGCGAACAGCGCCGCCACGACGTAGACCAGCAGCGCGGCGAACGGCCCGGCGGCCAGCGCCGGCGGCGAGGACAGCTGCAGCCCGGTGCTCACCCGGGTGCCGACGTCGGCCAGCTGCGCTGCGGTCGGCCCCGGTGCCAGCGCCTCGCCCAGCTGCCAGGCCAGCACCCCGGCGATGCCGGTCCCCAGCGCGGTGCCGAGCAGCCAGGCCACCCCACGGCGGCGGCGCACCGCCCACGCCGCGCCCCCGGCCAGCAGCCCCAGGCCCACGAGCAGCAGCACGAGGACCGCGTCGTCGGCGACCAGCAGCTCGGCCGACGGGCGGCCGAGCGGCACCGCGCCGCCCTCGACGACCTCGAACCGGGCACGCGGCGCCAGCCGGGCCCACAGCAGGCCGACGACCAGTCCGGTCAGCCCCAGCAGGCCGGCCCAGACGACGGCGCCCCGCAGGTCCGACCGCAGCTCCAGCAGCACCTGCCGGCCGGCCGGCCGGGCCGGGGCGGCCGCGACCACCATGGGGACGGTCGACCGGCCGGGCCCGCCCGGACCACCGGGGACCGACGGGCCGTCGGGGACCGGGGAGGGGCTGCTCACGGCTCCCAGTGAACCCCGCCGCTCAGAGCAGGGCGACGCTGGTGGGACCCAGCAGCGCCTTGATGTCACCCATCAGCGCCGTGCTCGGGCGCACCCGCAGCCCCTGGTCCAGCCGCAGCACCGTCTCCCGGCCGCCGTTGACCAGCTTGAGGTGCACCTCGGTCGTCCCGGGGTGGCTGCCGAGGACCTCGCGCAGCCGCTCCACCACCGGCGGGGTGCAGCGGGCCGCCGCCATCGACACCAGCACCGGGCCGCGGGGGCCCTCGCTGAGCTCGGGGATGGTCACCTCGGAGCCGAACAGGGAGGGCTGGTCGTCGCGCCGGCTGATCCGCCCCTTCACCGCGACGATCTGGTCGCGGACGATCTTCTCCGAGACCTCCGCCCAGGTCTTCGGGAAGAAGAGCACCTCGATGCCGGACTCGAGGTCCTCCAGCGTCGCGATGGCCCAGGGCGCGCCCTGTTTGTTCGTGCGCGGGGAGACCGAGGTGAGGATGCCGGCGATCGTCACGTTGGCGCCGTCCTCGACGCCGCCGGCGTTGATCTCGGCGATCGGGGTGTCCGCGTTCGCCGCGAGCACGTGCTCCACGCCGTGCAGCGGGTGGTCGGAGACGTAGAGGCCGAGCATGTCGCGTTCGAAGACCAGCCGCTCGGACTTCGACCAGTCCGCCGTGGGGATCGCGATGTCCAGGGCCCCGCCGAACGGGTCGTCCTCCCCCGCGCCGTCGCCGAAGCTGCCGAACAGGTCGAACTGCCCCTCGGCCTCCTTCCGCTTGAGCGCCATCGCGGAGTCGACGGCCTGGGCGTGGACCGCGACGATGCCCTGCCGGGAGTGGCCGAGGGAGTCGAACGCCCCGGCCTTGGCCAGCGACTCGACGACCTTCTTGTTGCAGGCCACCGTGTCGATCTTGCGCATGAAGTCCGCGAAGTCCTTGAAGGCGCCCTTCTCCTCGCGGGCCCGGCGGATCGAGTCGACGACGTTGTGCCCGACGTTGCGCACCGACGCCAGGCCGAAGCGGATGTCGGTGCCGACGGCGGTGAAGTCCCAGGACGACTCGTTGACGTCCGGGGGGAGCACCTTGATGCCCATCCGCCGGCACTCGGCGAGGTAGATCGGCCGGCGGTCCTTGTCGTCGCCGACGCTGGTGAGCAGCCCGGCCATGTACTCGGCCGGGTAGTTGGCCTTGAGGTACGCCGTCCAGTACGAGACCAGGCCGTAGGCCGCCGAGTGCGCCTTGTTGAAGGCGTAGTCGGCGAAGGGGACGAGGATGTCCCACAGCGTCTTGATCGCGGCGGCGGAGAAGCGATCCTTCATACCCGCCTCGAAGCCGACGAACTCGGCGTCGAGGACCGACTTCTTCTTCTTGCCCATCGCGCGGCGCAGCAGGTCGGCCTTGCCGAGGGAGTACCCGGCGACCTTCTGCGCGATCGCCATGACCTGCTCCTGGTAGACGATCAGGCCGTAGGTCGTGCCGAGGATCTCCTCGAGCGGCTCGGCCAGCTCCGGGTGGATCGGCGTGATCTCCTGCTGGCCGTTCTTGCGCAGCGCGTAGTTGGTGTGCGAGTTGGCACCCATCGGGCCCGGCCGGTAGAGCGCGCCGACGGCGGAGATGTCCTCGAAGTTGTCCGGCCGCATCAGCCGGAGCAGCGAGCGCATCGGCCCGCCGTCGAACTGGAAGACGCCGAGGGTGTCGCCCCGGGAGAGCAGCGCGTAGGTGGCCGGGTCGGTGAGGTCCTTGCTGATCTCGTCGAGGTCGATCGGCTCCTTGCCGTTCGCGACGATGTTGCGCAGCGCGTCGTCGATGACGGTGAGGTTGCGCAGCCCCAGGAAGTCCATCTTGAGCAGGCCGAGCGTCTCGCAGGTCGGGTAGTCGAACTGCGTGATGACGGCGCCGTCGGCCTCGCGCCGCATGATCGGGATCGAGTCGATCAGCGGGTAGCGGCCGATGATGACGCCGGCGGCGTGCACGCCCCACTGGCGCTTCAGACCCTCGAGCTTGCGGGCCTGGTCGACGACCTCGGCCGCACCGGGGTCGGACTCGTAGCGCGCGCGGAACTCCGCGGCCTCCTTGTAGCGCGGGTGGGCCGGATCGAAGACCCCCGCCAGCGGGATGCCCTTGCCCATCACGTCCGGGGGCATGAGCTTGGTCAGCTCGTCGCCCACCGAGTACGGCCGGTCGAGCACGCGGGCGGCGTCCTTGATCGCGGCCTTGGCCTTGATGGTGCCGTAGGTGACGATCTGGCTGACCCGCTCCTCGCCGTACTTCTGCGAGACGTACTGGATGACCTCGCCGCGGCGGCGGTCGTCGAAGTCGATGTCGACGTCGGGCATGGAGACGCGCTCGGGGTTGAGGAACCGCTCGAAGATCAGCCCGTGCGCCAGCGGGTCGAGATCGGTGATGCCCATGGCGTAGGCGGCCAGCGAGCCGGCGGCCGAGCCACGGCCCGGGCCGACGCGGATGCCGTTGTCCTTGGCCCAGTTGATGAAGTCGGCGACCACGAGGAAGTACCCCGGGAAGCCCATCTGGGTGATGATCCCGACCTCGTAGTCGGCCTGCTTGCGCACGTGGTCGGGGATGCCGCCCGGCCAGCGCTTGTGCAGCCCGCGCTCGACCTCCTTGACGAACCAGGAGGTCTCGTCCTCCCCCGGGGGCAGCGGGAACCGGGGCATCAGGTCGGCACCCTCGGTGAACTCCACCTCGCACTGCTCGGCCACCAGCAGCGTGTTGTCACAGGCCTCGGGCAGCTCGCTGAACAGCGCGCGCATCTCGGCGGCCGACTTCAGGTAGTAGCCGTCGCCGTTGAACTTGAAGCGGTTGGTCTCGTTCAGCCGCGAGCCGGTCTGGATGCACAGCAGCGCGTCGTGCGCCTCGGCGTCCTCGCGGTGCGTGTAGTGCAGGTCGTTGGTGCCCAGCAGCGGGATGCCGAGCTCCTCGGCGATCCCCAGCAGCGCCGGACGGGTCTTCTTCTCGATGGCCAGCCCGTGGTCCATGACCTCGGCGTAGAAGTTCTCCCGCCCGAAGATGTCCTGGAAGTCGGCGGCGGCCTGCCGGGCCTTGTCGTGCTTGCCGGCCCGCAGCCACATGTTGACCTCACCGGAGGGGCAGCCGGTGGTGGCGATGAGGCCCGTGCCGTAGCGCTCCAGCAGGTCGCGGTCGAACCGGGGCTTGCGGTACTGCCCCTCGAGACTGGCCATCGAGGAGATGCGGAAGAGGTTGTGCATCCCCTCGGTGGTGCGGGCCAGCAGCGTCATGTGCGTGTACGCGGCCTTGCCGCGGGACGACCCGCCCTCGCCGTCCTCGTCGATGAGGTTGTCGCCGAAGTCGAAGGGAGCGCGGTCGAAGCGCGACCCGGGCGTGTAGTAGCCCTCCATGCCGATGATCGGCTTGACGCCGGCGGCCCTGGCCTGCTTGTAGAAGTCGTAGGCGCCGAAGACGTTGCCGTGGTCGGTCATCGCCAGGGCCGGCATGCCGTACTCGGCGGCGGCCTTCGTGACCTCGGGCAGCTTCGCCGCCCCGTCGAGCATCGAGTACTCGGTGTGCACGTGCAGGTGCACGAACGAGTCGGTCCCAGATCCTCGGGTCGGACTGCTCACGGCGGTGCGGCGCTCCTCACAGGTCGTGCTGACCCGGCCGGCGGGTGCTCCGGCGGGCGACCGGCGGGGAAGACCGGGGCGGTGCGGTGCTCCTCGTGCGAGGGACCGTCGCAGGCCCGGGCCGGCCCTGTCGATCCTCGCACTGGCGGCTGTCTACGCCGAGGGTCTGACAGGACGTGTCTCGGCGCGGCGGGACCGTCCCGTCACACGCCCCTCTCAGAGCGCACGGCGCATGGTGACGTGCGCGATGCCGGCCTCGGTGTACTCGCCGCCGACGGCGGTGTAGCCGGCCCGCTCGTAGAAGCCCCGGGCGGGAACCTGGGCGTGCAGCTCGACCTCGGTCAGCCCGCGCAGCACCGCCTGCCGGTGCAGCTCGGCCAGCACCGCGGCGCCGTACCCGCCGCCGCGGGCGACCGCGTCGACCGCCATCCGGCCGACCACCCCCCGCCCGTCGCGCTCCAGCAGCCGGCCGGTGGCCACCACCCGGCCGGCGGCGTCGCGGGCCACGACGTGGACGGCCGTGGCGTCGGCGGCGTCCTGCTCGACCTCCGGCGGCACGCCCTGCTCCTCGACGAAGACGCGGGTGCGCAGCGCCACGAGCCCGGGCCGGTCGGCGGCGGTGGCCACCGTCGCGGTGGGCCCGCTCACGCCGTCGCCCCCCCGGCCGGCCGCGGCGCGGGGAGCACCTCGGGCAGCGCCGAGGCCGGCACGAGCAGGAACCGCAGGTCCACCGCGGCGTGCAGCAGCACCGGCAGCAGCAGCGACCCGGTGTCGAGGTACAGCGCGGCGAACACCCCGCCGAGGACCCCGGTGAGCACGATCCCGGGGACGCCCTGGTAGGCGTGCGCCAGGCCGAAGGCGACCGCGCCGAGGAGCACCAGCACCGGCACCGGCAGTCCCGCGCCGACCGCGGCCACCACGGCGAGGAAGAACCCGCGGTAGAGCCACTCCTCGCACACGCCGGCGGTCACGCCGACGACGGCGAACAGCCGCCGCTCGAGCCGGGTGCGGGGCAGCAGGGCCAGGGTGGCGGCGCCCTCGGGCTCGGCGTGCCGCCCCTCCCCCGGCCGGCGCGGCGCGCTCGCCCGCACCAGCGCGCCGCCGCGCAGGGCCCGCACCGACACCAGCGAGAGCACCAGCACCAGCACGGTCGCCGTCCCCGTGACCGGGCCGGGCCAGCCGGTGGGCCAGGCCAGCCCGACGGCCGCGGCGTCCACCCCGGGTGAGGACAGCCAGAGGACGACGGCGAGCAGCGCCAGGCCCCACTCGAGGACCAGCAGCCGCCGGTAGAACGAGCGCCGGGCGGCGGGGTCGGCGCGCAGCCGGGCCTCGAACCGGCGGTGCAGCACGTGCCCGACGAAGGGCTCGCCGATCACCAGGTAGACGGCCACGACGACGACCGAGAGCGTCGCGGGCCCGAAGGCGGCGAGGGAGGCGGGCAGCTCGGTCACGGTCCGGCGCGCACGGCCTCAGGACTCGGCGCGCAGGATCGTCAGGGCGCCGGCGAGGTCGGGCGGGTAGGAGCTGGTGAACTCGACCCAGCGCCCGTCGGCCGGGTGGGCGAAGCCGAGCCGCACCGCGTGCAGCCACTGCCGCTCGACGCCGAGCCGGGCGGCCAGCGTCGGGTCGGCGCCGTAGGTCGTGTCACCGACGCACGGGTGGCGCATCGCCGAGAAGTGCACGCGGATCTGGTGGGTGCGCCCGGTCTCCAGGTGGACGTCGACCAGGCTCGCCGCCGGGAAGGCCTCGACGACCTCGTAGTGCGTCACCGACGGCCGCCCGCCGGTGACGACGGCGAACCTCCAGTCGTGGCGGGGGTGCCGGTCGATCGGGGCGTCGATCGTGCCGCGCGACGGGTCGGGGTGGCCCTGCACGAGCGCGGAGTACCCCTTGTCGACCGTCCGTTCCTTGAACGCCGCCTTGAGCACGGTGTAGGCCCGCTCGCTCTTGGCCACGACCATCAGCCCCGTCGTCGCGGCGTCGAGCCGGTGCACCACGCCCTGCCGCTCGGCGGCGCCGGAGGTGGAGACCCGGTAGCCGGCCGCGGCCAGCCCGCCGACGACGGTCGGGCCGTCCCAGCCGGGGCTGGGGTGGGCCGCGACGCCGACCGGCTTGTCCACGACCACGACGTCGTCGTCGTCGTGGACGACGGTCAGCCCGGCCACCGGCTCGGGCGCGGGCGGCTCGCCGGGCGGCGGGGGCAGCTCGACCTCGAGCCAGCTGCCGCCGGTCAGCCGGTCGCCCTTGCCGCGCACCCGGCCGTCGACCCACACCCGCTCGGTGTCGGCCAGCTCGGCGGCGACCGCCCGCGACAGCCCGAACAGCCGGGTCAGCGCCTGGTCGACCCGCTGGCCCTCCAGTCCGTCGGGCACCGGCAGCGCACGGTGCAGGCCGGAGGTCACGCCGTCATCGTCTCAGGTGGGGGCGGTCAGCCGCCGGAGACCGCGTCGTCGCCGCGGTCGCGGCTGCGGCTGCCGTCGAACTCGATGCCGCGCAGCGCCAGCACCGCGCCGAGCACACCGCCGCAGACGATCGCCGAGTCGGCGACGTTGAAGATCGGGTACACCTCGCCGTCCGGTGCGAAGACCGAGACGAAGTCGACCACGCCGCCGCGGAGGAACCCCGGCTCGCGGAACACTCGGTCGACGAGGTTGCCCACCGCGCCGCCGAGGACCAGGCCCAGCGCGACCGCCCAGCCGAGGGACGCCAGCCGCCGCGCCGTCCGCACGATGACCGCCGCGACGGCGACGGCGATCAGCGTGAACACGACGGTGAAGCCCTCGGCGAAGGAGAAGGCGGCGCCGGTGTTGCGGGCGTGCGTGAGGTAGAGCAGCCCCCCGAGGACCCGGACGTTCTCGCCACGGTCGATCGTGGCGACGACGAGCAGCTTGCTGCCGAGGTCGGCGAGGAGCACCAGCGCGGCGAGCAGGAGGAGCAGCCGGGTGCGGGGACGGCGGACCGGCATCCCACGGGGGGCCGCCTCCCCGGGTGTCGCGTCCCCGGGTGTGGTGTCCTCGGCGCTCGTGGCGCGGGCCTGCTCGGGCTCGTCGGTCAGGGCGGGCTCCTGGCTGGTGGTGTGCCGGTCGGGGTCGTCCCCGACGATAGCCGCGCCCGGACTCGCCCCCGCGGAGCTCCTGCCAGAGGCCCGCCGTCCCCGCCACCCGAGTGGCGGGTGAGCAATCTCATACCGGAACGGGGCCATCTCACACCGTCGTGAGTTCGTGTTCACGCGCCGTTCGGCCGATTGTCGGGAGACGGCACACGTCCCCAGCAGGAAGGCAGTCGTGTCCACCGACCTCGGTTCAGCCACCGATCCCGACGTAGTCCTCGTCGGGGGCGGCATCATGAGCGCGACCCTGTCGTCGCTGCTGGGTGTCCTCGCTCCGGAGTGGGGCGTCACCGTCTTCGAGTCCGCGGCCGACGTCGCCGGGGAGAGCTCGGACGCGTGGAACAACGCCGGCACCGGCCACGCCGCGCTGTGCGAGCTCAACTACACCCCCGCCGGTCCCGACGGCCGGGTGGACACCACGAAGGCCCGCATCATCAACGAGCAGTTCCAAGTCTCGCGCCAGTTCTGGTCGCACCTGGTCCGCACCGGGCTGACCGGCTCCCCCAAGGACTTCATCACCCCGGTGCCGCACGTCAGCTTCGTCACCGGCGAGGACGGCCGCGCCTACATGCGCAACCGGCACGCCGCGCTGTCGGCCGAGCCGCTGTTCGCGGGCCTGGAGTACACCGACGACCCGGCGGAGCTGGCCGGCTGGGTGCCGCTGGTGATGGACGGCCGCGACCCGGGGCAGGTGGTCGCCGCGACCCGCTCGGTCGCCGGCACCGACGTCAACTTCGGCGCGCTCACCCGGCTGCTGCTCGCCCAGGGCGAGTCCCGCGGCGTGCAGGTGCACACCGGTCAGCGGGTCACCGGCCTCGAGCGGCTGGCCGACGGCCGGTGGCGGGTCACCGTCACCGACCGGCGGAGCGGCGAGGAGCGCTCGGTGCGCACCCGGTTCGTCTTCGTCGGCGCCGGCGGCGGCGCGCTGCCGCTGCTGCAGAAGGCCGCCATCCCCGAGATCCGCGGCTTCGGCGGTTTCCCGGTCAGCGGTCTGTTCCTGCGCACCCGCTCCCCGGAGCTGGTGACCAAGCACCAGGCCAAGGTCTACGGCCAGGCCGCCGTCGGGGCGCCGCCGATGTCGGTGCCGCACCTGGACCTGCGCCTGGTCGACGGCGAGTACTCGCTGCTGTTCGGCCCCTACGCCGGCTTCTCGCCGAGGTTCCTCAAGGCCGGCTCGGTGTTCGACCTGCCGCTGAGCGTCAAGCCGAACAACCTCGGCTCGATGCTCGGCGTCGCCCGCACCGAACTGGAGCTGACTCGGTACCTGGTCACCGAGCTGCTCCAGTCGCGCAGCGCCCGGCACCGCACGCTGACGGCGTTCGTGCCCCGCGCCGAGCAGGCCGACTGGGAGATGATCACCGCCGGTCAGCGGGTGCAGGTGATCAAGCAGGACGCCAGGACCGGCCGCGGGGTGCTGCAGTTCGGCACCGAGCTGATCGTCGGCTCCGACGGCTCCATCGCCGGCCTGCTGGGCGCCTCCCCGGGCGCCTCGACCGCCGTCTCGGCGATGCTCACGCTGGTCGAGCGGTGCTTCCCCGACCGGGTCGCCGCCCGCCGCGGAGCGCTCGAGGAGGCCATCCCCTCCTACGGCCGCGACCTCTCCTCCGACCCGGCCCTGCTGGCCGCCGTCCGCGAGGAGACCGTGCAGACCCTCGAGCTCACCGGCTGAGGCCCGGCACTCCCGCGGACGTGCACGGTGCACATCCGGCGGAAGTGCACGTCAGGGGGTCACCGACCGGGCGCGAGGGCGGCCCGGACCCTCGCGACGACGTCGTCCGGAGTGCGGAGGTCGTGCGCGGCCAGCCGGATGACCAGCCGGCCTGCGGCCTCGAGACGTGCCAGCCGGGTGCCGTCCCGGACGATCTGCAGGCCGTCGAAGTGGTGCTCGCCCTCGTACTCCACGATGACCCGCTGCGCCGGCCACGCGAGGTCGACGCGAGCCAGCCATCGACCGTCCGCGACGACCTCGTACTGCGGGACCGGCGCGGGGAGCCCGCCGAGGACACAGGCGACCCGCACGGACGACTCGGGTGGCGACTCACTGCGCGCGTCCGCCAGTTCGAGGACGCGTCGCACCCGCCGGGATCCGCGACGGCCGGAGCGTCGCCGCAGCAGGTCGCCGAGCTCCGCCGTCCCGACGTGTCCTGCCCGGAGCATCGCGTCGACCACCCCGACGGCGGTGGCCGTCGTCTCCAGGACGGCCACGTCCCAGGCCGTCTGCAGCGGCGAGGTCCAGGGGCGCGGGGAGGACGACGGTGACCGGATCGCGGTAGCCCGGCGCGGGGGCGCCGAGGACGGCCGCCGCTGATCGACCACCCAGCGCCGCACCGGCCGGCATGAGCAGTGCGGCGGCCCGGCACCGCAGCAGGTGGTCCCGCGGCACCGAGACGTCGGCGTAGACGCCGTGCAGGACGCGGACGTACGGTCCGTCGGCGAGTCGACGTCGCGTGATCCGCCCCCCGGAGACCGCGTGGGACCCGATGAGGACGCCCTCGGGCGACGTCGGTCGCAGCAGCACCCGGCGATCGTGCTGGTCAGGCGTCTCGTCGTCGCCGTGGTCGTCCACAGCCCCGCGGTCGTCCACGGCTTCCGGCGGGCACTTCCGCGGATGTGCACCTCCCCGATCCGCGGACGTGCACGGAGCAGGTCCGCGGAGGTGCACCGGACGGCTCAGTCCGCCTCGGTGGCCCCGCCCTGCTCACCACGCCAGGTGGCCAGCCGGCCGGCGCGGCTGACCGCCCGCAGCCGGCGCTCGGCCTCGGAGCGGGAACGGCGGGCCGAGACCAGCAGCGCCTGGTCGCCGCGCATGAGCCGGGTGGTCGCGTCCGGCACGAACGAGCGGCCGTCGCGGACGATGAGCACCACCGCGGCGTCCTCGGGCAGCCGCAGCTCGGGCAGGTAGACGCCGTGCAGCCGGGAGCCCTCGGGCACCCGCATCTGCATCAGCTCGGCGTCGAGCTCCTCCAGCGGTGCCGCCTCGACCTGCACGTCGCGAGGGGTGACCGGGGTGGCGATCCGCAGGCGTCGCGCCACCCAGGGCAGCGACCAGCCCTGCACGATCGTGAAGACGACGACCAGCACGAAGACCGTGTCGAAGACCGTCGTCGCCCCGGGGACCTCCGCGGTCAGCGGGATGATGGCCGCGACGATCGGCACCGCCCCGCGCAGGCCCGCCCAGGAGATGAAGGCCTGCTGCGCCCACGGGAAGCGGAACCACACCAGGCTGGCCGCCACCGACAGGGGGCGGGCGAGCAGCAGCAGCGCGCCGCCCACGACGAGCGCCGGTCCGACGGCCTCGGGCAGCCGGCCCGGGGACACGAGGAGGCCGAGCAGGACGAACAGGCCGATCTGGGCCAGCGATGCCATGCCCTCGGCGAACCCGATGCTCGCCGCCCGGTGCGGCAGCGTGGCGTTGCCCAGCACCAGTCCGCAGAGGTAGACCGCGACGAAGCCGGAGGTGTGCGCCAGCGACGCCGACGAGTACGCGAGCACGCAGAGCGCCAGTGTCGCGAGGGGGTAGAACCCGGCCACGGGGAGCGCCACCCGGCGCAGCAGCGCGGCGCCCCCGAAGCCGATCCCGACCCCGATGACGGCGCCGCCGGCGAGCTCGACGACCACCACCAGGCCGACCAGCCACCACGGCTGCGTCGTCGCCCCCGTGAGCGACTCGGCCAGCACGGTCACCAGCAGGATGACCGGGGCGTCGTTGAGTCCGCTCTCGGCCTCGAGGGAGGCGGCCACCCGGCGCGGGAGGGGCAGCCGCCGCAGGGTCGCGAAGACCGCGGCGGCGTCGGTCGAGCTGATGACCGCGGCCAGCAGGAGGGCGAAGCCCCAGTCGAAGCCCAGGACCCAGACGCCGACGGCCGCGGTCGCCCCCACGCTGACCGCGACGCCGACGGTGGACAGCGCGACCCCGGGTCCGATCGCCCGACGGACGTCGGCCCACCGCGTCGTGAGACCGCCCTCGGCGAGGATGACGACGAGGGCCGCGTACCCCAGCGTCTGGGTGAGCTGGTAGTCCTCGAACTCGATGCCGAGGCCGCTCTCCCCGAGCGCCACGCCGAGGGCCAGGTAGAGCAGCAGGCTGGGCAGGCCGAGCCGGTCGGCCAGGCGCAGGGCGATCGCGGCGACGAGCACGACCAGCGCCCCGACGGCCAGGGCGACGGTGACCGTGGTGTTCACCGCGCCCCGCCCATGGGCGCATCCTCCCGTACCCCCGGATCGCGGCCGCCGCCCCGGCGCCCGAACCCGCTCGACGCCTCGGGGACAATGGGGACGTGAGTTCCCCGTTCCGTGCGCTGCCGCCCCAGGTCGACCTGCCCGCGATCGAGCAGGACGTGCTGCGGCGCTGGGAGGACCGCGACGTGTTCGCCCGCTCCCTGGCGGCGACCCAGGGCCGGCCGCAGTGGGTCTTCTACGAGGGGCCGCCCACCGCCAACGGCCGCCCCGGCACCCACCACATCGAGGCCCGCGCCTTCAAGGACGTCTTCCCGCGCTTCAAGACGATGCAGGGCTGGCACGTGCCCCGCCGCGCCGGCTGGGACTGTCACGGCCTGCCCGTGGAGATCGCCGTCGAGCAGGAGCTCGGCTTCGCCGGCAAGCCCGACATCGAGCGCTACGGCATCGCCGAGTTCAACGCCCGCTGCCGGGAGTCGGTCATGCGGCACGTCGGCGCGTTCAGCGACCTCACCCGCCGCATGGGCTACTGGGTCGACATGTCCACCGCCTACTGGACGATGGACCCGGCCTACATCGAGAGCGTGTGGTGGTCGCTCAAGCAGGTCTTCGACAAGGGCCTGCTGGTCGAGGACCACCGCGTCGCCCCCTACTGCCCGCGCTGCGGCACCGGCCTGTCCGACCACGAGGTCGCCCAGGGCTACGAGTCGATCACCGACCCCTCGGTCTACGTCCGGCTGCCGGTCACCGACGGTGCGTGGGCCGGGAAGGCCGACCTGCTGGTCTGGACGACGACGCCGTGGACCCTGCCGTCCAACACCGCCGTCGCGGTCAACCCCGACGTCACCTACGTCGTCGCCCGGCGCGGCGAGGACACCCTCGTCGTCGCCGAGCCGTTGCTGGGCGCCGTCTTCGGGGACACCGACGGCGTCGAGGTCCTCGCGCGCACCACCGGACGCGACTGGGAGCGGGTGCACTACCAGCGGCCCTTCGAGCTGGTCGAGTTCCCCGCGGGCCCCGACGGACGACCACAGGACACGCACTTCGTCGTCCTCGCCGACTACGTCACCACCGACGACGGCACCGGGCTGGTCCACCAGTCCCCCGCGTTCGGGGCCGACGACCTCGCCGTCTGCCGCTCCTACGGCCTGCCGGTGGTCAACCCGATCGACTCGTCGGGCCACTTCCTGCCGGAGCTGCCGCTGGTGGGCGGGCACTTCTTCAAGGCCGCCGACGACGCCCTCGTCGTCGACCTGCAGTCGCGCGGCGTGCTGTGGCGCGAGCAGCGCTACGAGCACAGCTACCCGCACTGCTGGCGCTGCCACACGCCGCTGATGTACTACGCGCAGCCGTCCTGGTACATCCGCACCAGCGCGGTCAAGGACCAGCTGCTCGCCGAGAACGAGAAGACGCACTGGCACCCGGAGACCATCCAGTGGGGCCGCTACGGCGACTGGCTGAACAACAACGTCGACTGGGCGCTGTCGCGCGACCGCTACTGGGGCACGCCGCTGCCGATCTGGCGCAACGACGCCGACCCCTCGCGGATGGTCGCCGTCGGCTCGCTGGCCGAGCTGTCGGAGCTGACCGGCCGCGATCTCGCCGACCTCGACCCGCACCGACCCTTCATCGACGAGGTGACCTTCACCCGCCCCGGCGAGGAGGGCACCTACCGGCGGGTCCGGCCGGTCATCGACGCCTGGTACGACTCGGGCTCCATGCCGTTCGCGCAGTGGGGCGCGCCGCACCGCAACCGCGAGGAGTTCGAGGCCGCCTACCCGGCCCAGTTCATCTGCGAGGCGATCGACCAGACCCGCGGCTGGTTCTACACGCTCATGGCCGTGGGCACCCTGGTGTTCGGGAAGAGCTCCTACGAGAACGTGCTGTGCCTGGGCCACATCCTCGCCGAGGACGGCCGCAAGATGAGCAAGCACCTCGGCAACATCCTCGAGCCGATCCCGCTGATGGACCGGCACGGCGCCGACGCCGTCCGCTGGTTCATGCTGGCCGGCGGCTCGCCGTGGTCGGCCCGCCGGGTGGGCCACGAGACGCTGTCCGAGGTGGTCCGCAAGGTCCTGCTGACCTACTGGAACACCGCCAGCTTCCTCACCCTCTACGCCGAGAGCAACGGCTGGGACCCGGCGGGCGGGCGGGAGAGCGACCGGGTGCCGCCGCGCGAGCAGCGGCCGCTGCTCGACCGCTGGGCGCTGGCGCAGCTGGCCGCGGTCACCGAGGGCGTCACCGACGCGCTGGAGGCCTTCGACACCCAGGGCGCCGGGCGGCTGCTCGCGCAGTTCGTCGACGACCTGTCCAACTGGTACGTGCGCCGCTCCCGCCGTCGCTTCTGGGACGGCGACCCGGCGGCGCTGGGCACGCTGCACGAGGTGCTCGACGGGCTGACCCGGCTCATGGCGCCCTTCGTCCCGTTCCTCACCGACCACGTGTGGACGACGGTCGTGGCACCCGGCCTCGGCGCGGACGCCCCCGACTCGGTGCACCTGGCCTCCTGGCCGGCCGTCGACGAGGCCGCCCGCGACCCGCAGCTGGTGGCGCAGGTGGACCTGGTCCGGCGCCTGGTGGAGCTGGGCCGCTCCGCACGCACGTCGGCCAAGATGCGCACCCGGCAGCCGCTGGCGCGGGCCGTCGTCGCCGCGCCGGGCTGGGCGTCCCTGCCCCGCGACCTGGTGGCCGAGGTGGCCGACGAGCTCAACGTGGCCGAGCTGGCCGATCTGTCGGCGGTCGGCGGTGACCTGGTCGACGTCCGCGTCAAGGTCGACTTCCGCGCCGTCGGGCGGCGGCTGGGCAAGCAGGTGCAGGCGGTGGCGAAGGCCGTCGCCGCGGCCGACCCGGCCGCGCTGGTGTCGGCCTACCGGGCCGGGACGGCGTCGGTCGACGTCGACGGCGCGAGCGTCCCCCTCGAGGACGGCGACCTGGTGGTGACCGAGACTCCGCGCGAGGGCTGGACCGTGGCCAGCGGCGGCGGGTTGACCGTCGCGCTGGACCTCGAGCTGACCCCGGAGCTGGAGCGGGCCGGCCTGGTCCGCGAGGCGGTGCGTCTGGTGCAGGAGGCCCGCAAGACCAGCGGCCTGGCCGTCAGCGACCGCATCGAGCTGTGGTGGACCGCCGAGGGCGCGCTCGCCGAGGCGCTCACGGAGCACGGCGAGCAGGTGGCCGGTGAGGTGCTCGCCACGGCCGTGCACGCCGGCGCCGCCGGCGAGGGCCCCGGGGTCGAGGGGCCGCAGGGCTCGCGCTTCTGGGTCGCCCGCGCCTGACGACGGACCTCCCTGCCCCCCGCGAGTCGCGAGCTCGCGGGGGGGGGGCAGGGAGGCCCGCTCAGGCCCGGCGGGCGGCTCGGCGAGCGCGCTCGACCCCGGCCAGGTGGGCGTCGGGGCCGCACACCGCGCACGGGGTGAACCCGTCGGTGCGCGCCTCACCGACCGGCAGCGGGATCGTCGCCCGGCCGGCCAGCCAGCGGCAGTCGCCGAGGTGGTAGCGCGGGTGCTCGTCGACGACGAGCACCTCGTCGGTCAGGTCGACCACCAGCAGCAGGTCGGTGACCTCGACGTCCTCCTCCGCCGGCTCCCCGGCGGCCGGTCGTCCCGCGGGGGCCGGCGGGGTGGCCGACGCGGTGGCCGGTGGGGTGGCCGGTGGGGTGACCGGTGGCGGCGCGGCCGGCCGGGCGTCGTCGTCCGGGGCCTCGTGCCGGCCGTGGCGGTGGGCAGCGGTCGGGTCGGTGGCGGTGACCGGCGGTGCGGGCACCGGCTCCGCCGGGGTCCGGGGAGTGCCGGTGTCCGCCGGACCGGGGTCCGTCGCGGCGGCACCCGACGGGGTCCGGGTGTCCGGGACGGGTGACCGGCTCTCCGCCGGCGTGCGGAGCCGGGCGACGACCAGCAGCACCGCGGCGAGGCCGCAGACAGCCACGCAGGCCCAATACCAGGTGGTGACGTCGGTCATCACGCCGGTGACGAACAGACCGAGGCCGGCGAGGACGAGGAGACCGGCAACCGGGACCACGCCGTGACTGTATCGGCGCTCACCTCACGGGTGAGGCAGGGTCCGGGAAGACGACAGGGCCCCCGGACGCTCGTCCGGGGGCCTTCGTCGCGCGCGCTTCAGGCCGGTGCGTGCTGGTTCTGCCGGCTCGCCGAGGACGGCTCGGCGGAGCCGCGGGTGTCGAGGTCGCGCAGGTGCGACTCGAGGTAGGAACGGAAGCGCGTGCGGTACTCGCGCTCGAAGGTCCGCAGCTCCTCGATCTTGCGCTCGAGGCCGGCGCGCTTCTCCTCCAGCGGACCCATGACCTCGCGGTGCCGGCGCTCGGCGTCCTGGTCGAGGGCGGCGGCCTTGGCGCGGGCCTCGCGCTCCATCGTGTCGGCGCGGGTGCGGGCGTCGCTGATCATCGAGTCGGCGCGCAGCTTGGCCTCGTTGACCATCTGCTCGCTCTTGGCGCGGGCCTCGGCCAGCATCCGCTCGCTGTTGGTCTTCGCCGAGGCGACCATCTGGTCGGCCTGGGTCTTGGCCTCGTTCACGTAGCGGTCGGCGGTCTCCGACGCCAGCGCCAGCATGCGCGAGGCGCGCGCGGTGTCGTCCTCGCGCGCGGGGGGCGGCGGCGGCGCGGGCGCCGGGGCCGGCTCGGGGGCGACGGGCTGGGCGGTGACCCGGCCGGTGCTCGAGCCCGAGCGCAGCTCGTTGTTCTCCTCGATCAGCCGGGCGAGCTCGGCCTCCACCACGTCGAGGAACGCGTCCACCTCGTCCTCGTCGTAGCCGCGCTTCCCGATCGGCGGCTTCTTGAAGACGACGTTGTGCACGTCGGCTGGCGTGAGTGGCAAGGGGCTCACCTCGGGTCGGACGGCGGGTGGGGGTCGGTCGGGGCGGCGCTCGGTCCCTCGTGCGGACCTGAGGTCACGCGGCGATGGCCAGCGACTGGGTGATGCCCCGCAGGATGTAGACGGCGATCAGGAGCACCATAAACGCGAGGTCCAGCCTGATGGACCCCAGGTTCAGGGGTGGGATCACCTTCCGGATCGCCTTCAGCGGCGGGTCGGTCGTCGCGTAGACGACCTCCAGCCCCGCGGCCACCAGGCCGGACGGGCGCCAGCTGCGCGCCAGGACCATCACCCAGTCCACGACGAATCGCGCGAACAGCAGGATGAGGAAGACGAGCAGGATCGACGACACGATCTGCCAGAAGAGAGTCACGGTCCTCGTTCGTCCCGGGGCACCGCGGTGCCGTGCCGACCTGCCTGCGCGCCCCGGCCGGACGGACGACCTCAGGACTGGTCGAAGAAACCGCCCTCGCGGATCTTGGCCTTGTCCTCGGCCGTCACGTCGACGTCCTGCGGGGAGAGCAGGAACACCTTGGCCGTGACGGGCTCGATGCTACCGCGCAGCCCGAAGATCAGCCCCGCTGCGAAGTCGACGAGCCGCCGCGCGTCGGCGTGGTCGAGCTCGGTGAGGTTCATGATGACCGGGCTGCCGTCCCGGAACGCCTCGCCGATGGCACGGGCCTCGTTGTAGGTCTTGGGGTGCAGCGTGGTGATGCGGTAGGGCTCGCGCACCGGCGCGGGGGCCGGCTCGGGCGCCGCGGCGACCGGCTCGCGGGCGGCCAGCCCGGCGGCGACAGCGCCACCTCCGAGGCCACCGCCGAGGCCGACACCACCACCGACGCCACCACCGACGGAACCGAGGCGGGCCGGCCCGGAGGCGGCCGGGCCGGAGATGCCGCCGGCACCGGCGGAGGCCGGCTGCGCCAGGCCCAGGCGGGTCGCCCCGCCGCGGCGCAGCGCGACCGGCTCGGGGTCGGGCGCGGGCGCCAGCTCGACGCCGCGGCCCGGACCGCGGTCGAGCCCCCGGCCGCCGTCGCGCTCGTCGTCGTAGCGGCGGTCGTCGTAGCGGTCGTACTCGCCGCCGTAGGAGTCGAAGGAACCGTAGGGGGCCTCGGCGCCGTGCGGGCCGGAGGCGTAGCGGTCCTCGTAGCGACCCTCGTAGCGACCCTCGGGGCGGCGCGCGTCGTACCGGTCGCCGTCGTAGCGGTCACCCTCGTAGCGGTCGCCGTCGTACTGGTCGGGCTCGTAGTGGCCGGCCGGGTCGGCCTGACGGGCGTCGTAGCGCCCGTAGGCGCGGGCGTCGTCGTCCTCGACGAGCCCGAGGTAGATGCCCATCTTCCGCATGGCCCCGGCCATCAGACCTCCTCCGGGGACCTCGGTGGGGCCCCTGTGACTGGTGTGACTCGGGGCGAGGCTAGAGGCCGGGAGCCGAACAGCGCGGTTCCGACACGCACGAGCGTGGCGCCGGCCGCGATCGCCTCCTCGAGGTCGCCGCTCATGCCGGCGGAGACCTCCGCGGCCTCGGGGTGGTCGGCGCGCAGCCGCTCGGCGAGCGCGGCCAGGCGGGCGAAGGCCGGGCCGGGCTCCTCCCCGCGCGGGGCGACGGCCATGAGGCCGCGCAGCCGCACGCAGGGCAGGGCGGCGACGGCGTCGGCGAGGGCGGGGAGGTCCGCGGGGTCGGCGCCGCCGCGCTCGGCCAGCTCCCCCGCGGCGCCGCCGAGGTCGACCTGGAGGAACACGCCGACCGGGCGGCCGGTCTCCTCCCCCGCCCGGGACAGCGCCCGGGCCAGCGGCAGCCGGTCGACGGAGTGGACGACGGCGCCGGTGCGGGCCACGGCGGCGGCCTTGTTGCGCTGGAGCTGGCCGACGAAGTGCCACTCGATCGGCAGGTCGGCGAGCTCGGCCGCCTTGGTGGTGAGCTCCTGGGCGCGGTTCTCCCCGAACGCCGTCTGCCCGAGCGCGACCAGCGTCCGGACGTCGTCGGCCGGCCAGGTCTTGCTCACGGCCAGCAGCGCGACCGAGGCCGGGTCGCGCCCGGCGGCGCGGGCGGCCGCGGCGATCCGCTCCCGGACGGCGGCCAGGCGCTGGGCCGCGGGGGTCGCCGGTGCGCTCATGCGGCGATCATCCCGCTGGTCGTGGCCCCCCTGCAGGGATCCGCCCCGACCGCCGGCGAGGGGTGGGGGCGGGAGGGTCCTCATCCGAGCCAGGTGACGCCGGCCTGGCGCCCGGTCACGCCGTCGCGACGGTGGCTGAACAGCCGGCGGTCCTCGACGGTGCAGCGCGGGTCGTGCACCACCTGCGCCAGCCCGGCGCGGGTCATCAGCTCGGCGAGCCCGGCGCGCAGGTCCAGCCCCGGCGTCCCCGCGCGGGTGCGCACCGCGGCCGCGGGGGCGACACGGGCGACCTCGGCCTGCATGGCGCGGGGCACCTCGTAGCAGGCGCCGCAGACGGCCGGCCCGAGCAGCGCGGTGGTGTCGGCGGGCCGGCTGCCCAGCCGGGCCATCGCCGCCAGCGTGGCGGCGACGACGCCCTGCCGGACACCCTCGCGGCCGGCGTGGACGGCGGCGACCACCCCGGCGACGGGGTCGGCCAGCAGCACCGGCACGCAGTCGGCGACCAGCACGCACAGCACCAGGCCGGGCGTGCGGGTGACCACGGCGTCGGTCGCGGGCAGCGGACCCTCCACCGGGCCGTCGACGACGGTGACGCCGGTGCCGTGCACCTGCTCCATCCAGACCAGCCGGTCGCCGGCCACGCCGAGCTCGCGGGCCAGCCGGGCGCGGTTGGCCGCGACGTCGGCCGGGTCGTCGCCGACGTGGTCGCCGAGGTCGAAGGTGTCGTAGGGCGGACGCGAGCGGCCGCCCCGCCGGTCGGTGACCACCCGTCGAGGGCGCACTGCCGGCGGGGCGGCCGAGGTCGCGCTCACCGCGCGGCCCCCGTGCAGGGGCCCGCCGCGAGCCTGCGAGCGGTGGGGGGCACGGGCGGCCCTCCCGCAGGGGCCCGCGACGAGCCTGCGAGCGGTGGGGGCAGGGACGTGGCCCCCGTGCAGGGGCCCGCCGCGAGCGTGCGAGCGGTGGGGGGCACGGGGGTCCTTCTACTGGCGGAGGAACTCCGGGATGTCGAGCTCCTCCTCGAAGTCCTCGTTGCCCAGCGGACGACGTCCTGCGGCGGTGCCGGGCGCGGCGTTCTGCACCGGCGGCAGCGGCGGGACGGTGATGCCGCCACCGGCCGGCGCCGCAGGCCGGACG
>NZ_JBFNXQ010000053.1:0-35866 GCF_041018925.1 Geodermatophilus maliterrae | reverse complement strand
TGGAGCGCCACCGGGGCGGCGGCCGGGGCCAGCGGGCTCGTCCTCGGTGGCGTGCTCACCGACCTCGCCGGCTGGCGGGTGCTCTTCTGGGCCACCGTGCCGCTGTCGGCGCTGCTGCTGGTGGCGGTGCGGCGGACGGCGCCCCAGACGCCGCGCCGGCGGGAGGGGACCCTCGACGTGGCGGGCGCGGCGGTGCTCACCGCCGCGGTGGCGTCCGTCGTGGCCGGCGCGTCCGTCCTGGAGCAGGGGGCGCACCGGGTCCCCGGGCTGCTGCTCCTGCTGGCCGGTGGGGCCGTCGCCGTGCTCCTCCCGGCCGTCGAGCGCCGCGCCGCCGACCCGCTGCTCCCGCGCGCCGCCGTCCGCGATCCCCGGCTGCGCGCCGGTGCCCTCGCGTCGGCCGCCAACACCGCCACCACCAGCTCGGCGGTCACCGTGGCGACCCTGCACCTGCAGCAGGCGGAGGGGTTCGGCGCGACCGCCGCGGGGCTGGCGCTGGTGCCGTTCAGCCTGTGCGTGGTCGCGGGCGCCGTCCTGGCCGCCCGCGTCCTGCGGCGGACACCGGCACGCACCGCCGCCGCCGCGGGTCTGGCCGTCGTCGCCGCCGGGAACGCGGTGCTGCTGGCCGCCCGGGCCGGACCGGAGGTGGTGTCCCTCGGCGTCGCCGTCTCCGGGCTGGGCATCGGGCTCTCCTCGGTGGCCGCCACCGCCCTGGGGACCGACGTCGCACCCGGTCTGCAGGCCACCGCCGCCGGCGTGGTCAACACCGCCGCCCAGCTCGGCACGGCCCTCGGCGTCGCGGTCGTCCTGCTCGTCGTGGGCGCCACCGAGGGGACCGCCGTGCCCCTGGCCGGAGCGCCGCTCGGCTGGCTCACCGCCGCGGCGCTCGCCGCAGCCGCCGCGGCGGTGCTCCTCCGGCGCCCCGCCCGGGCTCCCGCCGCCCCGTGGTCCCCGGGTTAGTGTGCCGGGCACCACAGCCGGTCGGATGGGAGCAGGACATGCGGGACGCGGTGATCGTCGAGGCGGTGCGCACGCCGGTGGGCAAGCGCAACGGCGGGCTGTCGGGGGTGCACCCGGTCGACCTGTCGGCGCACGTGCTCACCTCGCTGGTGGAGCGGGCGGGGGTGGACCCGGCCGAGGTCGAGGACGTCGTCTGGGGCTGCGTCTCGCAGGTCGGTGAGCAGACCTTCGACATCGCGCGGACGGCGGTGCTGGCGGCCGGGTGGCCGGAGACGGTGACCGGGGTGACCGTCGACCGGCAGTGCGGCTCCTCGCAGCAGTCGGTGCACTTCGCCGCCGCCGGGCTGGTGTCGGGGCAGTACGACGTCGTCGTCGCCGGTGGCGTGGAGTCGATGTCGCGCGTGCCGATGGGCACCGCCCGCGCCGGCGCCGACCCGTTCGGACCCCGGTTCCACGAGCGCTACGGCGGTGTGCAGATCAACCAGGGCGTGGGCGCGGAGATGATCGCCGAGCAGTGGGGGCTGTCGCGCCGGCAGTGCGACGAGTACTCCGTGGCCAGCCACGAGAAGGCCGCCGCCGCCCGGGCCGAGGGCCGCTTCGACGCCCAGATCGCCCCGGTGACCACGCCCGACGGCACGGTCGTGAGCCAGGACGAGGGCATCCGCGAGAGCACCGTGGAGAAGCTCGGCACCCTCGCGACGGTGTTCAGGCCCGACGGCGGTGTGATCACCGCGGGCAACTCCTCGCAGATCTCCGACGGCTCGGCCGCGCTGCTGATGACCACCAGCGAGAAGGCCGCCCAGCTGGGGCTGCGCCCGATCGCCCGCGTGCACACCGCGGTGCTGGCCGGCGCCGACCCGGTGATCATGCTGACCGCGCCGATCCCGGCCACGCAGAAGGCGCTGGCGAGGTCGGGGCTGTCGGTCGACGAGATCGGCGCGTTCGAGGTCAACGAGGCCTTCGCCCCCGTGCCCCTGGCCTGGCTGGCCGACCTGGGAGCGGACGCCAAGGCGCTCAACGCCAACGGCGGTGCCATCGCCCTCGGCCACCCGCTCGGCGGCTCCGGCGCGCGGATCATGACCACCCTGGTGCACCACATGCGCGACAACGGGATCCGCTACGGCCTGCAGACGATGTGCGAGGGCGGCGGGCAGGCCAACGCCACCATCCTCGAGCTGCTCTGACACCCGGCCCGGGGCCGCCTGCCGGGGTGGCCCCGGGCTCCGGCTACGTTGCCCGGTCGTGCAGGAGACAGCAGCCGACGCGCCGACCGTCACCGACGTCCTCACGCTCGAGGAGATCGACCGCGACCTCTACCGCAGCACCCTGGTCTTCACCGACCCGTTCCCGCTCTACGGCGGCCAGGTCGCCGCGCAGGCGCTGCTGGCCGCCGGCCGCACCGTGGCGCCCGACCGGCTGCCGCACTCGCTGCACGGCTACTTCCTGCGCAGCGGCGACGCCGCCCGGCCCACCGTCTTCCGCGTCGACCGCGATCGCGACGGCGGCTCCTTCTCCGCCCGCCGGGTGGTCGCGGTGCAGGGCGGTGAGGTGGTGCTGTCGATGTCGGCGTCGTTCCAGGCGCCGACCGCCGGGCCCGACGTCCAGGTGGCCGGGCCGCCCACGGTGCAGCCGCCGGAGGACTGTCCGCCGCTGACCCTGCCGCGGCTGTTCTCCACGGAGAGCCGGCGGCCGGAGCAGCCCTACGCGACCGCGGCGCTGCCGACCCGCTTCTGGGCGCGGACGACGGTGCCGCTGCCGGACGACCCGCTGCTGCACGCCTGCGCGCTGACCTACCTCTCCGACATCGGCACGGGACTGTCGGCGCTGCCGGAGGACGAGGCCGCCCCCGGACCGACGCTGGACCACGCGCTGTGGTTCCACCGGCCCGCCCGGCTCGACGAGTGGGTGCTGGTGGACCTCGTCCCGGCCACCGTCTCCGGCGGGCGCGGCTGGTACACCGGCTCGCTCACCACCCGCGACGGCGTCCTGGCCGCGAGCCTCACCCAGGAGACGCTGTTCCGGCCCGGCCGCAACCCGTTCCGACCCGGCCGCTGACCGGCCCCGACGACGGAGGGTCGGGGAGGCGTCCGGCTCCCCGACCCTCGTGTCGCGTCGGGTCAGCCGGCGAGCCCGTGGTCGTGCCCGCCCGAGACGGCAGCGCCGCCGGAGGCGGCCGCACCGCCACCGCCGCCCTGCGCGGTGCCGTTCACGGCGCTGCTCGTCCGGGCGAAGGTGAGCACCGCGTGCGCGGCGCCGTCAGCCAGCTGGTCGAGGCCCGTCGGGTCCACGTTGCCGATGTCGTCGCAGGCCTGGTGGTAGCACTCGTCGTAGGCCACGCCCGCGACGCCGCCGAACCGCTCGGGCGCGGCCTGCTCCGGCGTCTTGACGCCCTCGGCGCCGGAGAAGAGACCACCGGCCGGGATGCCGACGGCGATGAACGGGCCGTAGTCGCTGCGCCCGTCGAACGCCGTCTCCTCGGTGTGCAGACCCTGCGAGGCGAAGTACTCGGTGAACACCGCCTCGATGCTGCCCGAGCCGTTCGGGCCGGCGGTGCCGGTGGCCGAGCCGTCGCCGTCGTAGACGAAGCGGGCCGGGTTGGGGCTGCCGAGCATGTCGAAGTTGAGGTTCAGCGCGATGTCCGCGATCCCGCGCTCGTCGAGCTGGGCCACGTGGTGCCGGGCACCCAGCAGGCCGGACTCCTCGGCGCCCCACCAGGCGAAGCGGACGGCGTTACGGGTCTCGACGTCGGCCAGTTGCTCGGCGATCTCGAGGATCGCCGCCGAGCCGGTGCCGTTGTCGTTGATGCCCGGGCCCTCGGGGACCGAGTCGAGGTGGGCACCGACGACGACCACGCGGTCGGTGCGGCCGGTGTCGGTCTGGGCGATGACGTTGAACGTCTGCCGGGTCTCCGAGACCGTGTCGGTGGTGATGCTGACCCGGACCTCGCCGGCCTGGCTCAGCCGGTGCAGCTCCTCGCCGACGGCGTAGCTCGCGCCGACGGCCGGGATGGCGGCCGGGGCGCCGAGGGTGCCGAGCAGGACGTCGGTGCGGCCCTCCTGGCCCTCGTTGACGACGATCGCGCCGACGGCGCCGGCCGCCGCCGCGTTGGCCACCTTGACGCCGAAGTCGCAGGTGCCGCGCTGCAGCAGCGCGATGGTGCCGGTGAAGTCACCGGCGAAGTCCTCGGCCTCGCAGCCGGCGGTGCTGCTGTTGGGCTCCGCTCCGGGCGGGACCTGGAGGTCGGCGACGGCCTTGACCGGCCCCTCGATCGGGTCGCCGAAGGTGGTGGCCGAGTAGTCCATGACGTCGAAGTCGGTCTGGTCCACGTAGGTGCGCTGGTCGGGGCCCGTCCGGGAGAGGGCGCCGGGGGAGAACTCCTGGAAGAAGGCGAAGTCGAAGTACTGGCGCTCGGGCTGGTAGCCGGCGGAGCGCAGCTGCTCCTCGACGTACTGCGCGGAGGCCTCGTAGCCGGGGGTGCCGCTGGCGCGGCTGCTGCCGTGGGCGTCGGCGGCGGCCTGCAGCGCCTGGAGGTGCTCGGTCATGCCCTCGACGGTCACGGCGTCACGGAACGCCTGGGTGTCGGTCGGGGTGTCGGCGGCCGCGGGTCCGGCCGCGGCGAGGACGGTGACGGAGGTGGTGGCGGCAGCCAGCGCCAGCAGTCGGGACGGTCGGGTCACGCGCGAACTCCCAGGTGGTGTGACGACGGTTACGCGACCGACCCTGGGGTGGACCCGCAGGTCGCGCCACCGGAACCCCTGGTCGCGGCACGCGTCGTCGCGGACGGCCGGGCCCCGGCAGGGGAGCCCGCCCGTGTCGCCGGCGGGGGGATCGACGAGGATGGGGGACCGGCGAGGGGGAAGGACGGACACGTGGCCAAGCACCGGGCACCTGAGGGTGGCCCCACCGACTTCGACGCGGCGACGACCGCGCTGGTCGACGTCACCGGCGACTACACGATCGACGTGGCGCACACGCGGATCGGCATCCGGGCGCGGCACGCCATGGTGACGACGGTGCGCGGTGCGTTCACCGACTTCGCCGGCGAGGCGCACCTGGACGTGCTGGAGCCGGCGGCCAGCACCGTCACCATCCGCATCCGGACGGCGAGCATCGACACCGGGCAGGCCGACCGCGACGCCCACCTGCGCTCGCCGGACTTCCTCGACGTCGAGCGCTACCCCGAGATCGTGTTCCGCTCGACCGGCGTGGAGCAGATCGAGGACGACACCTACGAGGTGTCCGGCGACCTCACCATCCGCGACACCACCCGGCCGGTGTCGGTGGAGTTCACCCTCACCGGCTCGGCCAAGGACCCCTTCGGCAACACCCGGGTCGGCTTCGAGGGCGCGCTGGCCATCAAGCGCAGCGACTGGGGCCTGACCTGGAACACCCCGCTCGACACCGGCGGCGTGCTGGTCAGCGACCGCATCCAGGTGGAGTTCGACGTCTCGGTGATCCGCAGCGCCTGACCTCCGGGTCGACGTGTCGGATCGTCGACGTGTCGCCGCATCGACGTGTCGCGTCGTCGACGTGTCCCCGCATCGACGTGTCGCGTCGTCGACGTGTCGACTCGCCGACGCGGCTCCCGGTCAGTCGGCGTCGGGACGCACCACCGCGTAACGGACGCAGGCGAACTCGCCGTTCTGCGCCACCTCCCGGGTCGCCAGCTCCACCCGCGCCGGCAGCAGCGGCGCCCCACCGCCGAGGGTGACCGGCGCGATCGCCACGACGACCTCGTCGAGGAGGCCGGCCTCGGCCAGCTGTGCGGCCACCGGCCCGCCGCCGACCACCCAGACGTCGAGCTCGCCGGCCGCCGCGACCATCTCGGCGTGCAGGGCGACGAGCTCCTCCCGCGTGTCCGCGGCCGTGAACCGGATGTCCGCCCCGGGGAACGGGGTGAGGTCGCGGTGGGTGAGGACCCACGCCGGCTGGGTGTACGACCAGGGGTCGGGACCTCCGTTGTCCTGGACCCACCGGTAGGTCGTCGACCCCATGACGATGGCCCCGAGGCCCTTCTCGAAGGTCGAGAAGCCCATCGGGCCCTCCTGGTCGCTCTCGCGCGACAGCAGCCAGGACAGCGAGTTCTCGCGGTCGGCGATGAAGCCGTCGAGCGAGGTGGCGGTGTAGTAGACGGTGCGGGTCATCGGTCCCTCCGGGAGAGCCACTCGATGGGGTCGCCGGCGTCGACGGCGACGCCGGCCTCGCGCAGCCAGGACCGCGCCAGCTGGCGGCGGTGCGCGGAGAACGTGAGGACGTGCGCGACGACGCTGGCGAGCACGAAGCTCTGTGGCGGCTCGCACAGCGCGTCGACCAGCCGGTCGTTCCAGGCGCCGCGCCGGGCGACGTCGCGCACCGCCGCCAGCCAGCGCGGGGCGACGGCGTCGTGCCGGCCGAGCAGCGTGGCCGGGTCGTCCGCGCCGCGCGGGGGGTGGTCGGCGCCCTCGATGGAGGCCACCCAGACCTCCAGCGTCCAGACCAGGTGTTCGAGCACGGTCGCCAGCGACTCGTCGGGCCCGTCCCAGTCCAGGACGGTCGACCCCGGCGACCGCACCCGCCGGTACTCGGCGTCGTGCAGGCCCTTGGCCAGCTCGAGCAGCGCCCGGGCGTCCTCGACGCCGTGGTGCACCAGCAGCGCGGTCACCTCGTCGCCGCCGCGGCGCACCGGCTCGTCGCTGACCCACAGGGACGACGGCGGGTGGAAGTGGATGCCGTTGGGCGCGGGCAGCCAGTGCTCGTCGCGGGTGCGCGGGCGGCCGGCGTCGTCGTCGTCGAGGCTGCCGGGGGTGCGGCCGTAGGCGCGGGCGAAGGCCCGGCTGAAGCCCTCGACCGACTCGTAGCCGGCGGCGAAGGCCACCTCGGTCACGCGGGCGCCCTGGCGCAGCTGCCAGGCCGCCCGCTCGAGGACGACCCGGCGGCGCAGCGCCACCGGCGCCTCACCGGCGCCGACCGACACCTGGCGGCTGAAGTGGAAGGGCGAGGCGAAGGCGTCGCCGGCCATGTCGGCCAGCGACCGGTTGTCCTCGTCGAGGACGGCGTCGAGCAGCTCGCGCAACCGGTCGCGGCCGGGGAGGGGAGCGGTCACCGCACCAGTCTGGCGAGCCGGCGGCCCGGGCTACCCGACCGTTCTTGCGCACCTCAGCCGGCGGCCCACGCCCGTTCGACCGACGCGCGGCACCGCGTCTCCCCGTCGCCGGCGGCCACCAGCAGCGCCACCGTCGTGGCGGTGCTCAGCGGCGCCAGGACGTCGCCGGGCAGCACACCCTGCACCACGAGCGAGACCAGTCCGTGCCCCGCGGCCCAGTACTGGGTGGCCAGCGTGCGGGGGTCGGTCGGAGCGGCCAGCCGCCCCTCGTCCCGGGCCCGTGCCACCGCGGCGACCAGCCGCTCGAACGGTGCTCCCGCGGCGGCCTCGTCGGCCAGCCGGGCGCCGGCGTCGAACATCGCCCGGTACAGCTCCGGGTGCGCCAGGCCGTTGCGCGCGTAGGCCACGCCGAGCGCGGCCAGGTCGTGCACCGGGTCGGCGGTGTGGGGGACGCCGGCCAGCCGGCCGGTCAGCCGGGAGAAGCCCTCCTGCCGGACGGCGCTCCACAGTCCCGGCATGCCGCCGAAGTGCGTGTAGACGGCCATCGTCGAGACGCCGGTCCCCTCGACCAGCGCGCGGAGGGTCACCGGCTCGCGGTCGGCGAGCATCCGCGCGGCGCGTTCGACCAGCAGCCGGCGGACGGCGGGATCGGCGGGGCGGGGCACTGGTGCATCATGACATAGCAACGCTATGGTACGACTCCCGACCCCTCCCGAGGAGGAACCATGACCGTCGAGCTGATCGACCCGCCCGGACTGCCGGTGTCCGACGTCTACCGGCAGGCCGCGGTCGCCCGCGGAAGCCGCACCGTCTACCTCGCGGGTCAGGTCGCCCGCACCGCGGCCGGCGAGCCGGTCGGCGCCGGTGACCTCGCCGCGCAGACCGAACAGGCCTTCCTCAACGTGGCCACCGCGCTGGCGGCCGTCGGCGGCGGCTTCGACGACGTCGCCAAGATGACGATCTACGTCGTCGACTGGGAGCCGGCGAAGCTGGCCGAGCTCGGCGCCGGCGTCGCGCGGGCCGGTGAGCGGCTCGGGCACGACCTGGTCCGGCCGGTGACGCTCATCGGGGTGGCCGCGCTCGGCGAGCCCGACCTGCTGATCGAGGTGGACGCCACCGCCGTCCTCGACTGACACGGCGGACCGGCGGGTGTCGGTGGGGCACCACCGGGTAGGGCACCGGCCATGGCCGCCGGGACGGTGGCCTCCCTCCGAGACCGGCGCAGGGCCCGCCGCGCCTCGCCCGCCTGCTCCCCGGAGGCTCCCTCGTGCCACCCCGCGCCGCGGCCGACACCGCACTCCGGACCGCGTCCGGCGACATCGCATCCGGAGAGGTCGAGGAGTACCGGCCCGACCCCCTCCGCTGGCGGGCGCTGTCGGTGACGCTCGTCGTCGGGTTCATGAGCCTGCTCGACGTCAGCATCGTGTCGGTGGCGCTGCCGTCGCTGCAGACCGACCTCGGCGCGACCCCGGCCACCGTGCAGTGGGTCGTGTCCGGCTACGCGCTCACCTTCGGGCTGGCGCTGGTGCCGGCCGGCCGGCTCGGCGACGCCTTCGGCCGGCGGCGGCTGTTCCTCATCGGCCTGGCCGGTTTCGTCGTGTGCAGCGCGGCGGCCGGGGCGGCGCCGTCGGTGGGCTGGCTGATCGCCGCCCGGCTGGCGCAGGGGCTGGCCGCCGGGTGCCTGGCGCCGCAGAACTCCGCGTTCATCCAGCAGCTGTTCCGTGGCGCCGAGCGCGGGCGGGCCTTCGGCCTGTTCGGTGCCACGGTGGGCATCTCCACCGCCGTCGGGCCGGTCGCCGGTGGCGCCATCCTCGGCCTGGCGTCGGGCCCGGACGGGTGGCGCTGGCTGTTCTACGTCAACGTGCCGATCGGGGTCGTCGCCTTCCTGCTCGCGCTGCGGCTGCTGCCCCGCGGCGGCTCCGGCGGCCGGGGGCACGTCGACGTCGCCGGGGTGCTGCTGCTCGGGGCCGGCGCGCTGGCGGTGCTGTACCCGCTGGTGCAGGCGGAGTCCGGCGGCCTGTCGCGGCTGTGGTGGCTCTTCGGTGTCGGTGCGGCGCTGCTGGCGGTGTTCTTCGGGTGGGAACAGCGGGTGGTGGCCCGCGACGGGCAGCCGGTGTTCGACCCGCGGCTGGTCACGCAGACCCGCGGCTACGGGATCGGCGCGGCGCTGGGCACCGTCTACTTCGTCGGCTTCAGCGGCATCTGGCTGGTCTTCGCGCTGTTCTTCCAGACCGGCCTGGGCTACACCCCGCTGCAGTCGGGCCTGGCCGTCACGCCCTTCGCGCTCGGCTCGGCGACGGCGGCCGTCGTCGCCGGGCGGCTGGTCGAGCGGCACGGACGGCGGCTGACCGTCCTCGGCCTCACCGGCGTGGTGCTCGGGCTGACCGCGACCGCCGTCGTGCTGCTCCTGGTGCCACCGTCGTCGGCCGGCTGGGCGATCGCGCCGGCGCTGCTGCTCGGGGGGATCGGCGGCGGCTTCGTGATCTCGCCCAACATCACGATGACCCTGCGCGAGGTGCCGGTCGCGATGGCCGGGTCGGCCGGCGGCGGCCTGCAGACGGCGCAGCGCTTCGGCGCCTCGGTGGGCACCGCCGCCCTGCCCGGCCTGTTCTACCTGGTGCTCGCCGCGACCGGGGACGACTACCCGGTGGCCGCCGCGGCGGGCCTGGGCGTCTCGGTGCTCGGGGCCCTGGCGGCGCTCGCGCTCGCGATCGTGGACCTGCGCCGCGAGCGCCGGGACCGGGACGCCGGACCGGAGACCGCGGTCGACGGCGGGCCGGTGCCCGGCGAGCGGCACGGCCACGACGGCGTGCACGGCCACGTGTTCCACCACTAGGTCGCCACGGACGGCAGTGCCGATCGGGAGCCCGGGACGCGGGGGCGCTCCCGCGCGCAGTCGCGGTGTGTGCACACAGCGTGGACCCGGGGCGGATCGATCCGCGGTGCGTGCACACGCCGCTCACCTGCGGAGCGCCGTCCGGCCGCGCAGGATCAGGGCATGGCGCAATCGACGGTGGCGGTGCTCGGCGCGGGGACGATGGGCGCCGGGATGGTGACCTCCCTGCGGCGGGCGGGCCTGCCCGTGCGGGTGTGGAACCGCGACGCCGCCAAGGCGCAGGCGCTCACGGACACCGGCGCGGAGGCCGCCGCCACACCGGCCGAGGCGGCGGCGGGCGCCGGGATCGTCCTGACGATGGTGCTCGACGCCGACGCGGCGATCGACGTCGTCACGCAGGCCGCGCCGGCGGCCGGGACGACGTGGCTGCAGTGCTCGACCGTCGGCGTCGAGGGGGCCGACCGCACGGTGGCGGCCGCCCGCGACCTCGGCCTGGTGCTGGTCGACTGCCCGGTCCTCGGGACGAGGGAGCCCGCTGCCCGGGGCGCGCTGACCCTGCTGGCCTCCGGGCCGGAGGAGGCGCGGGAGCGGCTGGCGCCGGTGTTCGACGCGCTGGGGTCGAAGACACTCTGGTTGGGCGAGGCCGGGGCGGGCAGCCGGCTGAAGCTGGCCTGCAACTCGTGGCTGTTCATGCTCACCACCGGGGTGGCCCAGGCGGTCGCGCTGACCCGCGGCCTCGGCCTGGACCCGCAGCGCTTCCTCGACGCCGTCTCCGGCGGTCCGGTCGACTCGCCCTACGCCCACGTCAAGGGCGGGCTCATGATCGCCGGCGACTTCCCGCCGAGCTTCGGCCTGTCCGGCGCGACCAAGGACGCCCGGCTCATCCGTGCGGCCCTGCAGGGTGCCGGGGTCGACGACCGGCTCACCGCCGCGGTGCTGGAGACCATGGAGGCGGCCGGCCGGCGGGAGGACCCCGGCGCCGTCGACATGGCCGCCGTCATCCGCGGGCTCGAGCCGGGCTGACCGCGCGGCGCCGCCCGGCCGGTCGCGCGGGTGCCGGCCGGGGACCGGTGGCGGGCAACCGGTGCGCGCGCTCCCGATCGCGGGGAGACTCCCGCCGAGCGGGTCGGGACGCGGCCCCGGCGAGGGGACGGCGGATGGCGCGGGTGCGGCGGGGACTGCGGCAGTGGCTCGAGGCGACGCGGCCTGTGCCGCGGCTCAAGGCGGCCGCCCTGGCCCGCCGGTGGGCCGAGCTGCCGGAGTCGGCGCGCACGCCCGCCCAGCTGGTCGGCCGGCACGCGGTCGGCTGCGAGGGCACCCACGGCGTCTTCCCGCGGTGCGACTTCACCTGCTCGCCCTGCTACCACTCCGCCGACGCCAACAAGGTGCGCGTGGACGGCGAGCACACCGTGGCCCAGGTCGAGGCGCAGATGGCCCTGCTGGAGGAGCTGCGCGGCCCGCACGGGCACGCCCAGCTCATCGGGGGCGAGGTCAGCCTGCTCGACCCCGACGCCCACGCCGGGGCGCTGCTGGCCATGCGCCGGCACGGCCGCGAGCCGATGAGCATGACCCACGGCGACTTCGGCGAGGACTACCTGCGCCGGCTCGTGCTCGGCCCCGACGGGAGGCCGCGGCTCACGCGGGTCTCCTTCGCCGCGCACATGGACTCCCTCATGCGCGGGCGCCGCGGGCTGCCCCGGCCGCGCCGCGAGGCCGATCTCGAGCCGTTCCGGCGGGCCTTCGTCGAGATGTTCCGCAGGCTGCGGGCCGAGCACGGCGTGCGCTCCTACCTGGCCCACAACATGACCGTCACCCCCAGCAACCTCGGCCAGGTCGCCGAGGTCGCGGCCACGACCGCGCCGCTGGGCTACGACATGCTCTCCTTCCAGCCCGCCGCCTTCGTCGGCGACCGTCGCCGGTGGAAGGAGGGCTTCCGCGAGCACACCTCCGACGACGTCTGGGCCGAGGTGGAGCGCGGCATGGGCACCCGGCTGCCGTGGCGGGCGCTGCAGATGGGCGACCCGCGCTGCAACCGGACGGCGTGGGGCTGGCTGGTCGGCGGCCGGTTCGTGCCGGTGCTCGACGACACCGACCCCCGCGACCTCGCCGTCCGCGACGCCTTCCTCGCCCGCTTCGGCGGCCTGCAGCTCACCGGCACGCCGCCGGCGGTGCTCGTGCCCCGGCTGCTGCGCGCCGTCGGCGGCAACCTCGCCGTCCTGCCGGCGGCCCTGGGCTGGCTGCGCCGGGCGCTGTCCCGCTCCGGCGGCGTGCGCGGCCTGGTCGCCGCCCGCGGGCGGGTGCGGCCGTTCACCGTGGTGGTGCACAGCTTCATGGACGCCGCGCAGGTCGCACCGGCCTGGGAGCTGATGGAGCGGGGGGTCGTGGCCGACGACCCCGAGGTGCGCGCCACCCAGGAGCGGCTGGGCGCCTGCGTCTACGCCATGGCCCACCCCGAGCAGGGCCGCACGGTGCCCGCCTGCGTGCAGCACTCGGTGCTCGACCCGGGCGAGAACCGCGAGCTGCGCAGGCTGCTGCCGCTGGTGGAGGTGCGTCAGCCCGCCGCGGGCTGAGCCACCACCCAGCGCTGGGCCACGGGGAGCACCAGCCCGACGGTGGCGCCGACCGGCGGAGCGAGTCCCGGGCCGGCCTCGGCGGCGAGCGTCCCGGCGGCGGTGGTCACCTCGACCAGGGACCGCGCGCCCCGCGGGGCGACCCGGCCGACGGCGCCGGTCGCGTCGGCGGCCGGGTCGCCGGCGGTCACGAGGCCGACCGCCTCCTGCCGGACGACCAGCACGCCGGGGCCGGCGGGTGCGGGGCACGGCAGGACCAGCCGGCCGAGCGCCGAGACATGGGCGCCGTCCTCGACCCGGCCGGGCACCTCGACCAGCCCGCCGAGGAAGCGGTGCACGGCCAGCGACGCCGGCCGGGTGTGCAGCGCCTCGACGGCGTCGTGCTGGGCGATCCGCCCGTCGAGCAGCACCGCGACGGTGTCGGCGAGCGCGGCGGCCTCCTGCCGGTCGTGGGTCACCAGCAGCACGGTGGGGGAGACGGCGGAGCGCAGGTCGGCGAGGAGCCGGTGCATCTCCGCGCGGACGCCGGGGTCCAGGGCGCTGAACGGCTCGTCGAGCAGCAGCACGGCGGGGTTGGCCGCGAGCGCCCGGGCGAGGGCCACCCGCTGCTCCTGGCCGCCGCTGAGCGTGGCCGGGCGCCGTCGGGCCAGGTCGCCGAGGCCCACCAGGTCCAGGTGGCCGGCCGCCTCGGCCCGGGCGGCGCCGCGCCGGCGTCCGGCGACGGCGAGCGGGAAGGCGACGTTGTCGAGCACCGACAGGTGCGGGAACAGCCGCGGCCGCTGGCCGACCAGGGCCGTACCCCGCCGCTCGGGCGCCAGCCCGCTGAGGTCGCGGCCGCCGGCGGTCACCCGGCCGGCGTCGGGGGTGTCCAGACCGGCCACCAGCCGCAGCACGGTGCTCTTGCCGGTGCCGGAGGGCCCGAGCAGCGCCACGCAGCCGCCGGCCGGGACGGTGAGGTCGATGCCGTCGAGCACGACCGCGCCCCCGAAGCCGCGGCGCAGGCCCTCGACGCGCAGCTCCGCGCTCACCGGGCGCCCCGGCGGGCCAGCAGCGCGGTGGCGACGAGCAGCGCCAGCGGCGGCAGGACGGCGGTCAGCGACACCGCGGCGACGACGGCGTCGTTGCCCGTGGCCGACGACAGCGCGCCGACCAGCATCGGCAGGGTGACCAGCCGGCCACCGCCGACCACCAGCGTCACCACGTAGTCGCTCCAGCCGACGAGGAAGGCGAGGAACGCCGCGGTGGCCAGCGCCGGGGCGAGCAGCGGCAGGTGCACCCGCAGCAGCACCGCGCGCGGACCGGCGCCCAGGGTGCGCGCCTCCTCCTCCATGCCGACGTCGTGCCCGGCGTAGGCCGCCCGCATGACGAAGACGGTGTAGGGCACCGCCGAGACGGCGAGCACCACCACCAGCCCGGCACCGGCCGGGATGGCGAGCCGCAGCGCGAGCGTGGTCAGCCCCATGACGACCGCGAACGGCGGGACGGCGACCGGCGCCAGCAGCAGCGCCTCCACCACCCGGCGCGCGGGGACGCGGTGCAGCGCGAGCGCCCGGCCGGCCATGGCGCCGGCCGGGGTGGCCAGCGCGGCCACCGCGAGCCCGAGGAGCACCGAGCGCCCGAGCGCGGGCAGCGCGCCCTGGTCGAGCGCCTGCCGCCAGCCGGTGGTGCCCCAGTCGGTGGGCAGCACGGCCGGGTAGGACCAGCGGTCGGCGGCCGCCCAGAGGAGCAGCGGCACGAGCGGGACGGCGAACCAGGCCAGGAGCAGCGCGACCCGCGGGGCCACGCCGGCCCGCCGCCGCGCCGGCGCGACCCGGCTCACGCGGGCGCCCGCCGGGTGGTGCGGGCCAGCAGCGCGGCGGTGAGCACCAGGCAGGCCAGCGCCAGCACGGTGGTGACGACGGCGACGGCCAGCGCCTGCTCGCGGCGGGCCAGGTCGACGTCGGTGAACAGCCGGTAGGCCAGCACCGGCAGCGGCTCGGGGGAGCTGCGGCCGAGCAGCCAGGCGACGTCGTAGGAGCCGAGCACGTAGGCGAAGGTGACCCCGCCGGCGCCGACCGCGGCCGGCGCGGCCAGCGGCAGGGCCACCCGGCGCAGCCGCTGCCAGGGCCCGGCGCCGAGGGTCGCCGCGGTCTCGTCGAGCTCCCGCTCCCCGGCGGCCAGCGCGGCGAGGACGACCAGGGCGACGAACGCCGACTCCTTCCACGCGTACTCGGCGACCACGGCGGCCCACCACGGTCCCGCGACCAGCGGCGGGAACTCCCCGGGGGCGACCGACAGCGTGCGCGCGACCAGCCCGGAGTCGGCCAGGAGCAGGCCGACGGCAGCGGCGCCGACCAGGTGCGGCACCGGCACGGTCGCCGCCGCGGCCGCGCGCAGCAGCCGCCCGCCGAGCCGGGTGGTGCGGGCCAGCAACGCGGTGCCGAGCCCGACCGCCAGGGCCAGCGCGGTGCTGGCCGCGGCGACCCCGAGCGAGACCCGCAGCCCGTCGAGCAGCGCCCGCCCGCCGGCCAGCTCGCGGTAGGCGGCCAGCGACGGCTCGGGCTCCCCGACCACCGGCACCAGCCCGGTGCTCTGCAGCACCGCCACGGTCAGGGCGACGCCCAGCACCGCCGCCGTCGGCAGGACGGCGGGCAGCAGGAGCAGCAGGGCGCGCGACCTCCGGGCCGGCACCTCAGCCGGCGCCGAGGACGTCGCTGCGCCAGCCGTCCTCCAGCGGCCCGACCCAGCCCGCGCCCAGCTCGGGGTCGGCGTCGCGGGAGAGCTCGTCGAACGGCGGCACCGCCTCCGACGACGGCAGCGCGGCGGAGGCGGCCGCGACGTCGCCGGGCAGCCGGTCCGGGTCGAGCACCGGGTACTGCCCCCAGACGGCGGGGTCGGCCTTGGCCAGCTGCTGCTCCGGCGAGAGGGCCAGGTCGGCGACGGCGAGGGCGCCGGCCTGGTCGGCGGCGTTGACCGGCACGGCCAGGAAGCTCGCGTTGCCCAGGGTGCCGCCCTCGAGCGGCAGCACGCGGGTGCTCTCCGGCAGCGCGCCCGAGGCGACCTGCTGGGCCAGCGTGGCCGGGCCGTAGGTCATGGTCATGTCCACCTGGTCACCGGCGTAGAGCTCCTCGAGCGCGGCGAGGTCCTGCGGGTAGGTGTCGCCGGCCCGCCACAGCGAGGGCGCCAGCGCGGCCAGCCGGTCGAACAGCTCCGGCGCGACCTCGTCGAAGGCCGCCTGGTCGAACTCGGCGGGCACCTCGTCGGGGCCGCCGGCGACGGCGTAGAGCGCCTGGCGGACGAACGCCGAGCCGGTGAAGTCCGGTGGGGCGGGGTAGGTGAAACGGCCGGGGTTGGCCTCCGCCCAGTCGAACAGCTCGTCCATCGACGCGGGTGGGTCGGTCACGGCCGCCGAGTCGTAGGCCAGCACGAACTGGGCCTTGTGCCAGGGGGCCTCGCAGCCGTCGACCGGCGTCCCGAAGTCGCTGGTGAGCAGCGGGTCCTCCGGGTCGACGTACTCCATCGAGGGCAGCTGGCCGGTCCAGCCGCACAGCCACGCGTCGGCCTGCCGGCCGCTGGTGAAGTTCTCGCCGTTCACCCACACCAGGTCCACGCTGCCGTCCTCGGTGCCGGCCTGCAGCTCGCTGAGCACCCGGTTGAGGGCGTCGGCGGTGTCGGTGACCGGCACCCGGCGCAGGGTCACGCCGAGCTCGGCGGCGGCCGGGGCGAGGACGTCGTCGACGTAGGCGTTGCCGAGCTGGTCGCCGCCGTACATCCACAGGTCCACCGTCTGGCCGTCGGCCTCGGCGAGCACCTCGTCCCAGCCGCGCTCGGGCGCGGTGGTCGACGGGCCGCCCGCCGCGCCCGGCCCGGGCGCGCCGGAGCACGCCGAGGTCACCAGGACGGCGCCCACCAGGGCGGCGGACACGGGCAGACGGCGCCGGCTGCTCGGCACGGGGCGGCTCCTCGATCAGGGGTCGCGACGGGCAGGCGGCAGGGCGGGCTGCCCGGGAGGATGGGGATCGCGCGAAGGCTGTCACGCAACCCGGTGGCGCGCCAGACGAAGGGGACGGTGTGCTCGACGCGAGGACGCGGCGGCTGGTGGCGCCGGCGCTGGAGGGCCTGGCCGCACGGGTGGACCGCCCCGCCGTGACCCCCGACCGCGTGACGCTGCTCGGCCTGGCCCTCGGTCTGGGCTCGGCCGCGGCGGCCGCCGGCGCACTCTGGATCCCGGCGCTGGTGCTGTGGCTGCTGTCCCGGGTCGCCGACGGCCTCGACGGCGTGCTCGCCCGCCGCCGCGCCCGCGACGGGCAGCCGCCCTCCGCGGCCGGGGGCTACCTCGACATCACCGCCGACTTCCTCGTCTACGGCGCCACCGTGGCCGGCGTCGGGATCGGGTACGGCGGGTCGCTGCTGCCGTTCGTGGCGGTGCTGGTCGCCTACTACCTCAACGGCGCGACGTTCCTCGCCTTCTCCTCGCTGGCCGAGCGGACCGGCCGGCGCCTCGACGACGGGCGGTCGCTGTCCTTCCTCGGTGGCCTCGCCGAGGGCACGGAGACGGTGCTCGTGCACAGCCTCTGGCTGCTGCTGCCCGGGTCGGCCGGGACGATCGCCTGGGTGTGGGCCGCGGTGGTCGGCGTCAGCGGCCTGCAGCGGATGGTGGCCGGCCACCGCGCGCTGCGCTGACCCCGGTCGAGCAGCCTCCGCCCGGCTCGCCCGGGACCCTCCCACCCGTGGGCCGGCCCGCGCGCCGTCTCGGCTCGGGCTCTCGGTCCCACGTCGTCGGGGCGGTCCCGACGATCATGGAGCCGCGGTGGCGACATCCCGGTCGGACCCGGCGTGTCGCCACCGCAGCTCCGTGATCGCGGGGGAGTGGCCGGCCGAGCGGTGCGGGCCCGACGGCGATCAGGGGCGTCGCCACGCAGCTCGTCGTCGTGCGCCGCGGCGGCGTCAGCACGTCCCGCACCGTTCGCCGGTGACCGCCGTCGTGGTGCCGGTCGCGGACCGCGGGCTCCTGTAGGTCGAGGATCCGCCGTAGGTTCCGTCCCTGAGCCGGCCGACGAGACGAGCACCGGAGGACGCACGCCATGTCACACGTCCGACGCTTCGACCACGTCGGCATCACGGTCGCCGACCTCGACGCGGTGACGGCGTTCTTCGTCGGGCTGGGTCTCGAGGTCGAGGGGCGGACGTTCGTCGAGGGCGAGTTCCTCGACACCGTCTGCGGCATCCCCGACTCGCGCACCGAGATCGTCATGCTGCGGCCGCCCGACGGAGGTACCCGGCTGGAGCTGGCGCGCTTCGTCCGGCCCGACTCCGTGCCGGGATCGCCCGCCGCGATGGCGAACGAACTGGGGCTGCGCAACGTGGCCTTCGAGGTCGACGACCTCCAGGCGGCCGTCGACCGGCTGGCCACCGACGGCTACGGCCTGGTCGGCGGCATCGGGGAGTACGAGCACGTCTGGCGCATGGCCTACGTGCGCGGACCGGAGGGGATCATCGTGTCCCTGGCCGAGCGGATCGGCTGACGCCACCGTCGTCGGGGCCGGCGCGCTCGTGCGGCTCGGCGGTGCGGTCCCGGGCACCGCGAGCGGACGGCGCTGCTCACCCGGGCTCGTCGAGGCGGGTCGCGGTGGCCCGGTAGCCGCCGCCGGGCCACTCCCACCGTCCGTCGACGGTGCCGGCGCGCCGGTCGATCCTGCCGCTGAAGCGCGCCGGGGAGTCCTCGGACCCGTGCCAGATCGTGAGGTCGTCGCCCTCGATCCGCCAGACGTACTCGAGTGCGAACGAGCAGAACGGTCCCGGTCCCTCGGCGCTGAAGTACATCGAGCGCAGCGTCTGCCGGGCGTGGTCGTAACCGATGTACTCGGCGCCCCCGTGCTCGTCCCCGTCGATCCTCGTCTCCTGCACGAGGAAGTGGCCGCCCGGCATCCAGCGCCGGGTCACCGTGCCCGTGAACGGCGCGCCGCCGTCGAGGTCGCGGCCCTCGAGCCGCCACGTGCCCTCCAGGACGTCGAGTTCGCGCAGCACGGGATGGGGCTCCGGGGTGCGGGGCCCGCTCGCCTGCTCGGTGTGGTCGTGCTCGGTCGTCACGGCGTCCTCCTCGCGGCACGGTGTGCGGTGTCACCTCCTCTGACCCCCGAGCCAGTCGGGAATCATCGCCGCGGTGGTCGGCACCAGCGGGCTGCAGCGGGATGGCGCGGGCTACCGCGTCGTGAGCCGACCCCGGTCCAGCAGCCGCCGCAGCCGCACCAGCGCGGACGTGGCCGGCCGTGCGCGGGCGAGCCGGGCCCGGACGTCGTCGAGGGCGGCGTTCCAGGGCCCGTCGGCGTGGGTGGGGTAGGGGTGCGTCGTCGCGGCGAGGTCGGTGGTCCGCAGCCCCGTGCGGACGGCGAGCGTCAGCTCGGCCAGCGACTCCCCGGCGCGCGGGCCGACGAGGGTGGCGCCCACGACCCGCGAGCGCCGGCCCAGCGCCAGCCGGGCGAAGCCGTCGGTGCGGCCCTCGGCGACGGCGCGGTCGACCCGGTCGGCGCGGCGGGTGACCGTGCGGGGCGCCGGGGCGTCGCCGTCCGCCCAGGTCGGTGCGCCCACCGCGGCGACCTCCGGGTCGGTGAAGGTGACCCGCGGGATCGCGGCGCGGTCGATCTCCCGCCGCAGCCCGAGGACGGCGTTGGCGGCGGCGGTGGACCCGTGCACGCCGGCGGTGTGCGTCCACCGGGAGACGGCGGTGAGGTCGCCGGCCGCCCAGATCCGCGGGTTCGTCGTCCGCAGCGCGCCGTCGACCCGCACGTGGCCGTGGTCGTCGAGGTCGACGCCGGCCGCGGCGGGGTCGAGTGCCGCGGTGTCGGGTCGCCGTCCGACGGCGACCAGCAGCCGGTCGTGGCCGAGGGTGCCCCGTCCGCCGGGGCCCTCGACGGTCACCTCGCCGGGGCCGCCGGGCTCGCCGGTGACGGCGGTGACGCGGGTGCCGGTCAGCACGCGGACGCCGTCGGCCGCCAGCGCGGCGGCGACCAGGGCGGAGGCGTCGGGGTCCTCGCCGGGCAGCAGCCGCGGCAGCGCCTCGACGAGGGTGACCTCGGCGCCGAGCCGGGCGAGGCCCTGGCCGAGCTCGCAGCCGATGCCGCCACCGCCGAGGACGACCAGCCGGCGGGGGAGGACGTCGAGGCCCCAGACCGTCTCGCTGGTCAGCGGCCCGGCCTCGGCCAGGCCGGGGACCGGCGGCAGCACCGGGGTGGCGCCGGTGGCGAGCAGCGCGGCGCGGAAGGGGGTGTCGCGGCCGTCGACGGTCAGCGAGCGCGGGCCGGTGAGCCGGGCGGTGCCGCGGAGGACGGTCACGCCGGCCGCGGCCAGCGCCTCGGGGGAGTCCTCCGGCGCGATCGCCGCGATCGCCCCCTTGACGTGCGCCATGACCGCGGCCAGGTCGACGTGCACCTCGCCGACGGTGACGCCGAGCCGCCCGGCCGTGCGGGCCTCGGCGGCACGGGCGGCGGCGGCCAGCAGCGCCTTGCTCGGCACGCAGCCGGTCCACAGGCAGTCGCCGCCGGGCCGGTCCCGCTCGACCAGGGCGACGCGGGCGCCGAGCGCGGCCGCCGTCCGGGCGCCGACCAGGCCGGCGGTGCCCCCGCCGACGACCACCAGGTCCCACGTGCGCTCGCGTGCCACGGATCTCCTCCCGGTCTGCTCGGCGGGCCGCTCCCGGCGAGGATCGGCCCGAACGTCCCACGGGGAGGTGTGGTGCGCGACGTCGCGATCGGCGGCACCACCACCGCCGGTCACCGAGGCGTGTGACGCGAGCACAGCGGGTAGGGCGGCACCCGTGGCAGACACCCAGGACGGTCCCGAGCTCCTCCCGGTCACCCGCGAGCTGGCGGAGGGTCCCAACTACGCGGCGATCAGCACGCTGCTGCCCAGTGGGCGCATCCAGACGCAGTACATCTGGGTGGGCACCGACGGCGAGCGGCTCTACGTCAACACCGAGACGGGACGGCGCAAGTTCGAGAACCTCAAGCGCGACGCCCGCGTCACCCTCGCCATCCGCGACGAGGGCAACCCCTACCGCTACGCCGAGGTGCGCGGCCGGGTGACGGACACGACGACCGGCCCGGAGGCACGCGCGCAGATCGACGAGCTGTCGCAGAAGTACGACGGCCGGCCCTACCCGGCGGAGAACATCAGGACCGAGCGGGTCACCATCTGGATCGAGCCCGAACGGCAGACCGCGATGGGGTGAGCCGCCCGCTCAACCCGCGTACCGGGCGGCGAACTCGCCCGGCGTCATCCCGGTCACCCGCGCGAAGTCGCGGGTCAGGTGCGGCTGGTCGGCGTAGCCGAGGTCCGCGGCGACCTCGGCCACCGTCGTCCTCCGTTCCCGGAGCCGCCCGGCCGCCTCCTGCAGCCGGCGGCGCTGCACCAGCCACTTGGGCGTCAGCCCCAGCCGGCGGTGCACCAGCCGCTGCAGCGCGCGCTCCGGCAGCCCGGTCTCGGCGCACAGCTGGTCGACCCGCGTGAGGTCGTGGCGCGACTCGACCAGCGCGACCACCCGGTCGACCAGCACCCCCTCCTCGTCGACCGGCAGGAACCGGCGCAGCACGTCGTCGTAGGCGGCCATGGCCTCGGCGTGCGCGGCGGGGGAGTGCGGGCCGGCCGCCATGGCCGCGCGCACCCGCTCGGTCAGCGCGGCACCGTCGGCGCCCAGCACCGCACCCACGTCGACCGCCCGGTCGGTGTACGAGGCCACCGGACCGCCGGCCACCAGCGCGCCCGCGGCGGGGGTGAGCATCACGCCGACCGCCCAGCCCTCACCGCGGAGCGTCGTCGTCGACAGCCCGGACACGACGCCGTAGAAGCGGGCGTAGTCCGGCGTCACGACGACGAGGCAGACCGGGTACTGCAGCACCCGCTGCACCGCCTCCTGCCCCGGCGGGACCGACCACACCGGGATCCAGAACCGCTGCACCAGCGCGGCCAGCGGGCCCTCGACCTCGTGCCGGTACATGACGTGCGAGGCGTCGCGCGGGTCGCGCAGGTGCGCCCGCTCGATCGTCTCGCGTCGGTGGACGGGGGTGGTGTCGGGTTCCATCAAGACGCAGGCTGCCGCACGCGGCCAGGCTCCTGCCATGCAGACCACGGACACGAACACCGCCACCGCCTACGCCGCCGCGCTCGAGCCGCTGCTCGCCGTCGCCGACGCCGTGCCCGCCGACCGCTGGGACGCCACCTCGCCGTGCGAGGGCTGGACCGCCCGCGACGTCGTCGGCCACCTGATCGAGACCCAGCGGGAGTTCCTCACCGGCCGCGGCGTCGACCTGGGTCCCGCACCCGACGTCACCGCTGACCCGGCCGCGGCCCTGCGCGCACACGCCGGGCGGGTGCTCGCCGCGGTCGGTGACCCGGACGTCGCCGACGCGCCCTTCGACGGCTTCTCCGGCCCCACGACGGTGGGGGAGACCCTCGAGCAGTTCTACGTCTGGGACATGGTCCCGCACCGCTGGGACGTCGCCCGCGCCGCCGGACTCGACGCCGGGCTGACCGACGCCGAGCTGGACCGGGTCGAGGCCGGCGCGCGCGGCTGGGGCGACGCCCTGTACACGGAGGGCATCTGCGTCGCCGGTGTCGACGTGCCGGACGACGCCGGTCGCGAGGCGCGCGTGCTGGCCCTCCTGGGTCGCCGCGCCTGATCGCGGCGCCCCCGGGTAGGGCCCGGGCGTGGACGCGGTGAACGAGCCCCGCGAGGGCCGCCTGGAGCTGCACGACGGCCGGACGGTGGCCTTCGCCGAGTGGGGCGACCCGGACGGCTGGCCGGTGCTCGGCTGCCACGGGTCGCCGAGCTCCCGGCTGGAGCACCACGTCGACGACCCCGCCGCCTACCGCCGCTGGGGCGTGCGGCTGATCGTCGTCGACCGGCCCGGCTTCGGGCGGTCCGATCCGCAGCCGGGCCGGCGGGTGACCGACTGGCCGGCCGACGTCGTCCAGGTGCTCGACTCCCTCGGCGTCGACCGGTTCGCCGTGCTGAGCCTGTCCGGCGGGGCGGCCTACGCGCTGGCCTGCGCGCACGCCCTGCCCGACCGGGTGCGGGCGGTGGGGATCCTGGGCGGCGCCCCGCCGCCGGACGTGCCGTGGCCGTGGCCGGGCTGGCTGCCGGGGTCGCTGCGGGCGGCCGCGCACCGGCCCTCCCCGGCGGCGACCGCCCTGCTGCGGCCGGTGTTCGCGCCGCTCACCGTCCGCCCGGCGCTGCTGCCGCGGTACCTGCAGGTGCGGCTCAACCCCGCCGACCGCCGGGTCATCGGCCGGCCCGCCGTCCGCCGGGCGCTGGCGGCCACCTTCACCGAGGGCATGCGCCAGGGGTCCGCGGCGCTGGCGGAGGACCGGGCGCTGCTGTTCCGGCCGTGGGGCTTCCCGGTCGGGGAGGTGCGCCAGCCGGTGCACGTCTGGCACGGCACCCAGGACTGGCAGGTGCCGGTCGGCCTCGGCCGCGTGCTGGCCGCGATGCTGCCGCACTGCTCGGCGCACTGGTACCCCGGCGAGGGGCACTTCCTGGTCTTCGACCACGCGCGCGAGGTGTACGGCGCCCTCGCCCCGTGAGTGGCCCGCGAGGGATCGGGTAGCCGCGCGACATGCCTCCCGACCAGCGCGGCAGCACCACCGTGCCGCCCACCTACCTGAACGCCAACCGGCTCTGGGTCGACAGCCGCCTGCGCTACGAGATCGGCCGCCGCGTGGAGGCGCGCGTCCTCCGGCGGCTCGGCGCGCGCGGCGCCCGGTGCGTGGAGATCGGCACCGGACGGCGCGGCCTGGGCGCGCGGTGCGCCGTCGAGCAGTTCGGCGCGACATCGGTGACCGCCGTCGACCTGTACCCGGCCACGGTCGGCCGCGCGCGGATGGCCTGCGCCGACCTCGCCGACCGGGTCACGTTCCGCGTCGGCGACGCCACCGCGCTGCCGGTGGACGACGGCAGCGTCGACCTCGTCGTCGACTTCCACGCGCTGCACCACGTCGAGGACTGGCGGACCGCGGTCGCCGAGGCCGCGCGGGTGCTGCGGCCCGGCGGGCTGCTGGCGCTGACGGAGATGACCGCCCGCTTCGTCGACGCGCCCTGGCTGCGTGCCGTCTCCCGCCACCCCGCCGACCGGTTCGGCACCGACGAGCTGGTCGCCGAGCTGCGCCGCGCCGGGTTCGAGGTGCCGCCCGGGAAGCTGCGCCGGGCGGCCGGCGACCGGTGGATCCAGGCCGTCGCGACCCGCACGTGAGCCCGGCGCAGGCCGTCCGCGGCGCGCTGACCCTGCTGCGCCGGCACGCCGGCCGGGTCTACGCCGCCGCGCTCGCCGTCACGCTGGTCAACACCGTGCCCGACGTGCTGCGCCAGCTGCTGGTGTACCGCGACCCGAGCCTGCTCGACGCGCTCCTGGTCGACGTCGTGGGCTTCACCACCGGCCTGCTCGCGCAGGTCTGGCTCACCGGCGCGCTCACCGAGGTACCGGTCAGCGGCCGGGTCCGCACGGCCGGTGCCTTCGCGCGGGGGTACGCGACGGCGCTGCGTGCGGTGCGCACCTCCCCGGCGGCCGTGCTCGCCGGCGTCGTCCTCGGCGGCGGGGTGTCGGCGCTGATCACCCTGCCGCCGTCGGTCGCCGCGCTCGGCGCCGACGGCGTGCTCGGCCCGCTGGACGCGCCGTCGGCGGCGGCGTTCACCGTCGCCACGGTCAGCGACGTGGTGGCCAGCTGGGTGACGCTGCCCTTCCTGGCGCTGGTGCTGGTGCTCGTCGCCGGTTCGACCAGGCGGTTCGCGGGCAAGGGCCGGGCGTGAGCAGCGGAGAGTGGGACGGGACCCGCACGACGGTCGGGTCGCTGTCGATCTGGATCGGCACGGCGGCGCTGTTCGCGCCGCGGTGGATCGCCGGCGCGCTGGGGGTGCGGCCCGACGCCGCCCGCGGCGACGTCGCGCTGCCGCTGCTGGTCCGCCTCGGCGCCGCGCGCAACATCGCGATGGGCGCCGCGCTGCTCGCCACGCCGGCCCCGCAGGCCCGGCGCACCACCGAGGTGGCGCTGCTGCTCACCGCCCTCGACGCCGCCGCGGTGTGGACCGCGCGCGCCGAGGGCGACGTGGCCGACCGCAGCGCGGTCCTGTCGGGGATCGTGCTCGCGGTGGCCTCGGCCGGCGCCGTCCGCTGGCACCGCCGCTGATCCACCCCCGCCGGGTCACCGCCAGGCGAACACCGGCTGCTCGAGGTGGGCGACCCGGGTGGCCAGCCCGCGGCAGACCACCTGGCAGAACTGGTGGACGACCGCCGCGGTCGGCGCGTGCACCCAGCCGCCGAGCAGCGGCAGGCGGATGACCGGCGCGTCGGACTCCGGGATCGACAGGAACTGCGGCTCGACGTCGAGGTCGGCCAGCGGCACCTCGTAGGCGGCGGCCACCTCGGCCTCGGCCGGCTCGAGCCGCCCGACGTCGCCGGCCCAGACGACGACCGGCGTCATCACGTAGCCCGAGCGGGTCACGTAGTCGTCGAGCAGGCCGAGGACGGCCTCGGGGGCGGGCCGCAGGCCGACCTCCTCGTCGAGCTCGCGCAGCGCGCCCTCGACCGCCGTCTCGCCCGGGTCGAGCCGGCCGCCGGGCAGCGCCCACTGGCCGGCGTGCGACCGCAGCCGCGCCGCCCGCCGGGTGATCAGCAGCGCGGGCACGCCGCCGGTGCAGGTCACGCACACGGCGACGGCGGCCGCCTTGAGCTCCGGCCGGTCGGGGGTCAGAGCCAGCCGCGCCGGGCGCCGAGCTGGCGGACGACCGCGTGGAGCTGCGCGGCCACCGCGGAGACGTCGGTGTCGTGGTGGGACAGGTGCAGCCGGCCGCCGACGTCGCGTCCCTCGGTGAGCAGCCCCCCGCGCCGGTCCACCTCCAGCACGACCTCCACGCCGTGCGGGCCGGCCAGGAAGGTCACCTCGAGCTCGTTGACCCGCCCGCGCAGCGACGACGGCGGGGCGAACTCGACCTCCTGGTAGAAGGGCAGCTCGCTGCCGACCAGCCGGCCCTTCTCGACGTCGGCGCCGCGGAAGGCGAAGCCGAGGCCGCCGAGGGCCTGCAGGACGGTCCGCTGCACCGGCAGCGGCGTGACGGTCACCGGGTCGAGGTCGCCGGGGTCGATCGCGCCGGAGACGTCGACCTGGGTGCGCAGGCCGATCCTCACGCCGCGCAGCGTCCAGCCGTCGACGGTGGTGAACGGGCACTGCCACGGCACCGGGAGGCTGAACGGGATCGCCGCCCTGGCGCCCGGCTCGATCCGGCCGGCCCCGGCGATCGGCGCGGTGCCGAAGGTGACGTTCTCCTTCCACTCGCCGTCGCCGCTCTCGACCTCGACGGTCGCCTGCAGCGACACCCGGATCTCGGTGATCTCCTGGGCGACCTGGCCGCCGGTGAGGTGCACGGTGCCGGTGACGGTGCCACCGGGCGTGGTGGTCGGGGTGTCGAGGACGGCGTCGACGCCGGCGTTGCCGGCGCCGAGCTTCGCCATCAGGTTGCGGAAGGCCATGGAGGGGCTCCGTTCGGTTCGGGGACGGCGGGCACTCTGGCACCACGTGCGCCGGCTGGCGAGGGTTCCGCGCGCGGTGCTCCCCCGCCCGGCAGCACCCGCAGCGCCAGCAGGGCGACGTCGTCGGTCCGGTCGGGCGCCAACCGCGCCAGCAGGGCGTCGCAGGCCTGCTCGGCGGTCATCCCGGCGAGGTCGCCGGCCGCGGCGTGCAGCCGCGACAGGCCCGCGTCGAGGTCGGCCTCGCGCCGCTCGACCAGCCCGTCGGTGCAGAGGACCACGGTCGACCCCGGCGCCAGCGTCTCGTCGGCGTCGCGGCGCGGTCGCCCCGGGTCGAGCCCGAGCAGGAGGTCGCCGCGCCGGTCGAGCAGGCGCGGTGGGCCGGTGGGCGGGACGACCAGCGGCGGGAGATGCCCGGCGCTGGACCAGGTCATGGTGCGCACGCCGGCGGGGGAGCCCTCGGGCGCGGGGCCGACGCAGGCGAGGACGGCGGTGACCAGCGTGGTGATCCCCAGCTCCGCGAGCGCGCCGTCGAGGGTGGCCAGCACGCGGGACGGCGGGGCGTCGACGGCGTGCGCGATGCCGCGCAGCATGTTGCGCAGCTGGCCCATGACCGCCGCGGCCATCCGGTCGTGCCCGGTGACGTCGCCGACGACCAGCGTCGTCCGCCCGCGGGAGGAGACGAACGCGTCGTACCAGTCGCCGCCGACCTCGGCCTCGCGGGCCGCCGGGCGGTAGCGGACGGCGATCTGCAGGCCGGGCGGGCGCGGCGGCTCGGTGAGCATCGAGCGCTGCAGGCTCTCGGCCAGGCTGCGGGTGGCCGAGGCCCGGCGCCGCTCCTCCTCGAGGCGGGTGACCCGGTCCAGCGCCTGGGCGGCCTGGGCGGCGAAGGCCTCCAGCACGCCGACGTCGGCCTCGCCGAAGGACTGGGGCGCCGACCAGCCGAGGGTCAGCGAGCCCACGGAGCGGCTCCCGGTCCGAAGCGGCAGTGCCGCCCACGCCGCCAGGCCGTGCGCCGGGGGCGGCTGCGCGCCGGCGTCGCCCACCAGCACCGCGCGGCCACGGGCGGCCACCGCCGCGGGGTGCTGGCCGTCGGCGCGGACGCTGCGGCCCACTGCCGCGCCGTCCTCGGTCAGGACGAGGTCGCCGGTGCGCGGCTCGGGCAGGGCGAGGGTGAGGGAGTCCGCGCGGAACGCGGCACGGCCGCGCTCGACCAGGCGGGCGACCAGCTCCGCGCGGGTCTCGGCGCCGGCCAGCGCCGAGACGGTGGCGGCCAGCCCGGCCAGCGCCTGGGCGGTCCGCCGCTGCCGCTCGCCGAGCGCGCGCAGCTCGGTGTTGGCCTCGGCCAGCTCGCGGGTGCGCGAGAGCAGGTCGGCCTCGACCTCGGCGACCCGGCGCTGGCCGCGGTCGGCCTCGCCGCGCAGCCGCACGTAGTCGGTGATGTCGTCCGAGCGGTGCAGCAGGGACACCACGCGGCCGGCGTCGTCGAGCACGGGGACGTTCACCGGGCTCCAGAAGCGCTCGTCCCACGTGCCGTCGGGCAGCGGGATGTCGTACCTCTGGATCCCCATCGTCACCGGCCGACCGGTGTCCCGGGCTTGCTCGAGCGACGCCTCGAGGTTGCGCAGGCCGTCGGCCGACGGGTCGTCGGGCCGCATGGGGAAGACGTCGAAGAGGTGCCGGCCGACCGTGGCCTCCAGCGTGGTCGCGGTCGCCTCCAGCCGTGCCCGGTTCGCGTGCACGATCACCAGGTCGGGGGTCAGCAGCAGGAACGGGGCCGGGGCGACGTCGAAGACGCGCGCCCAGTCCGGAGCCGGCAGGTCCTGTTCCACCGACCCTCCCTGCCCACCGGCCGGGGACCGGACACGCCGGAGGTAGTTGGACGTCCTAGTAGTTCGGGCCTACCGTGGGCGCATGGCATCCGCGGAGCTGCACGTGCCCGTCCACCCCGTCCGGTTCGTCACGGCGGCGAGCCTCTTCGACGGCCACGACGCGGCGATCAACGTGATGCGGCGGCTGCTGCAGAGCCAGGGCGCCGAGGTGGTGCACCTCGGCCACGACCGCAGCGTCGACGCCGTCGTCCGGGCCGCGCTGGAGGAGGACGTGCAGGGGGTGGCGATCTCCTCCTACCAGGGCGGGCACGTCGAGTACTTCGGCTACCTGGTCGACCGGCTGGCCCAGGCCGGGGCGTCGCACGTGCAGGTGTTCGGCGGTGGGGGCGGCGTGATCGTCCCCGAGGAGATCGCCGCCCTGCGGGAGAAGGGAGTGCGGATCTTCAGCCCCGAGGACGGCGCCCGGCTGGGACTGCCCGGGATGATCAACGAGCTGATCCGGGCCTGCGACGTCGACCTGAGCACCGAGCGCCCCGACGTCGACGCACTGCTCACCGGCGACCCGCGCGCGCTGGCGCGGGCGATCACCGTGCTGGAGGCCGGCGCCGACGACGCGCTGGCCGCCCGGGTGCGGGAGGTGGCCGCGGCGCGCACGGTGCCGGTCTTCGGCATCACCGGCACCGGCGGCTCGGGCAAGTCCTCGCTCACCGACGAGCTGCTGCGCCGGCTGCGCCGCGACCAGGAGGACAAGCTGCGGGTCGCCGTCGTCGCGATCGACCCCAGCCGCCGCCGCGGCGGGGGAGCGCTGCTCGGCGACCGCATCCGGATGAACGCGCTGGAGTCCGGCGAGGGCTCGCACACCTTCTTCCGCTCGATGGCCACCCGCACCGCCGGCGCGCAGGTGCCCGAGCACCTCGACGACGTGCTGGCCGCGGTGCGGGCCGCCGGGTTCGACCTGGTGGTCGTGGAGACGCCGGGCATCGGGCAGGGGGACGCGGCGATCGTGCCGTTCAGCGACGTCTCGCTGTACGTCATGACGCCGGAGTTCGGCGCCGCCTCGCAGCTCGAGAAGATCGACATGCTCGACCTGGCCGACGTCGTCGCGATCAACAAGTACGAGCGCCGCGGCGCCGAGGACGCCCGCCGCGACGTCGCCCGGCAGATGGTGCGCAACCGCGAGGCCTTCGGCCGGCCGTGGGAGCAGATGCCGGTGTTCGGCACCAGCGCGGCGCGGTTCGACGACGACGGCGTCACCGCGCTGTACCAGCACCTGCTCGGCCTGCTGGCGGAGAAGGGGCTGCCGGCCGGCGCCGGCGTGCTGCCGCGGGTCGACGTGCGCGCCTCGACCGGGCTGACCAGCGTCGTCCCGTCGTCGCGGGCGCGGTACCTGGCCGACGTCGCCGACGCCGTCCGCGCCCACCACCGGGTGACCGAGGAGCAGGCCGCCGTCGTCCGGCGCCGCCAGCACCTGACCACTGCTGCCGAGGTGCTGGACGGTCCGGCGGCGGACGCGGCGCGGGTGGCCGCCGAGGCCGCCGACGCCGAGCTGCTGCCCGAGGTGCGCACGCTGCTGGAGGAGTGGCCGGCGCGGGTGGAGCGGTACTCCGGCGACGAGTACGTCTACACGGTGCGCGGCAAGGAGATCCGCACGCCGCTGACCCGCGAGACGCTGTCGGGGACGAAGGTGCCGAGGGTGGCGCTGCCCCGCACGCAGGACGAGGCGGAGCTGCTGTGCTTCCTGCGCCGGGAGAACCTGCCGGGCGCGTTCCCGTACACGGCCGGCGTCTTCCCGTTCAAGCGGGCCGGTGAGGCACCGGCGCGGATGTTCGCCGGCGAGGGCGACGCCTTCCGCACCAACCGGCGGTTCCGGGTGCTGTCGGCGGGCAACGAGGCGACCCGGCTGTCGACGGCGTTCGACTCGGTGACCCTCTACGGCCGCGACCCCGACCCGCGGCCCGACGTCTACGGCAAGGTCGGCACGTCGGGTGTCTCGATCGCCACGCTCGACGACATGCGGGTGCTCTACGACGGCTTCGACCTGTGCGCCCCGACGACGTCGGTGTCGATGACCATCAACGGCCCGGCGCCGGCGATCCTCGCGATGTTCATGAACACCGCGATCGAGCAGCGGCTGGACGCCTTCCGCGCCGACGAGGGACGCGAGCCGGACGAGGCCGAGACCGACGAGATCCGCGCCTGGGTCCTGTCGACCGTCCGCGGCACGGTGCAGGCCGACATCCTCAAGGAGGACCAGGGCCAGAACACCTGCATCTTCTCCACGGAGTTCGCCCTGCGGTGCATGGCCGACATCCAGGAGTGGTTCATCGAGCACCGGGTGCGCAACTTCTACTCGGTGTCGATCTCCGGCTACCACATCGCCGAGGCGGGGGCGAACCCCATCAGCCAGCTGGCGTTCACGCTGGCCAATGGCTTCACCTACGTCGAGGCCTACCTGGCCCGCGGCATGGCGATCGACGACTTCGCGCCGAACCTGAGCTTCTTCTTCTCCAACGGCATGGACGCCGAGTACACGGTGATCGGCCGGGTGGCCCGGCGGATCTGGGCGGTGGCCATGCGCGACCGCTACGGCGCCAACCCCCGCTCCCAGCAGCTGAAGTACCACGTCCAGACGTCGGGCCGGTCGCTGCACGCGCAGGAGATGGACTTCAACGACATCCGCACCACCCTGCAGGCGCTGTGCGCCGTCTACGACAACGCCAACAGCCTGCACACCAACGCCTACGACGAGGCGGTGACGACACCGTCGGAGCACTCCGTCCGCCGGGCGCTGGCCATCCAGATGATCATCGACAAGGAGTGGGGGCTGGCCGGCAACGAGAACCCGCTGCAGGGGTCGGCCGTCGTCGACGAGCTCACCGACCTGGTCGAGGAGGCGGTGCTGGCCGAGTTCGACCGGATCGCCGAGCGCGGCGGCGTGCTGGGCGCGATGGAGACCGGCTACCAGCGCGGCAAGATCCAGGACGAGTCGATGCTCTACGAGCACCGCAAGCACGACGGCAGCCTGCCGATCGTCGGCGTCAACACCTTCCTCGACCCGCGCCGCGACGAGGCGCCGCCGAGGACGGTGGAGCTGGCGCGGGCCACCGAGGCGGAGAAGCAGTCGCAGCTGCAGCGGCTGGCCGGCTTCCAGGCGCGGCACGCCGACGAGGCCCCGGCCGCGCTGGCCCGGCTGCAGGAGGCGGCGACGTCGGGCGGCAACGTGTTCGCCGCGCTCATGGACGCCGTCCGCTCGTGCTCGCTCGGCCAGATCTCCGACGCGTTCTTCGAGGTGGGCGGCCAGTACCGCCGCAATGTCTGACGGCCCCCTCCCGGGTCCCGCCCCGAGCCGGCGAGGGGTGGGGGGGAGGGGGTCCTTGCACGACGACCTCGGTGTACCGGTCCAGCTGCCCCGGCCGCCGCGGCGGGTGGTGTCGCTGGTGCCGTCGCTGACCGAGGCGCTGGCGGTCACCGTGCCCGGGCGGCTGGTCGGCGCCACCGACTGGTGCACGCACCCGGCCGGGCTGGAGGTGGCCCGCGTCCGGGGCACCAAGAACCCCGACCGCGCGGCGATCGCGGCGCTGGCCCCGGACCTCGTCGTCTGCAACCGGGAGGAGAACCGGCGGCTGGACGTCGACCGGCTGCGGGCGGCCGGCGTGCCGGTGTGGGTGACCGTCATCGAGACGGTCGACGAGGCGCTGGCCTCGATGCGCCGGCTGTTCGCCGAGGTGCTGGACGTGGGGGAGCCGGACTGGCTGACGGCGGCGGCTCGCGAGTGGGCGCGTCCGGCGCCGGCGCCGCCCCGCCGGGTGGCCGTGCCGATCTGGCGGGACCCGTGGATGGTCGTCGGCCCGCGCACCTTCACCGGGGACGTGCTGGCCCGGCTCGGGCTGGTCAACGTCTTCGCCGCCGGGGACGACCGCTACCCGCACGTGTCGGTCGACGACGTCCTGGCCGCAGCGCCCGACGTCGTCCTGCTGCCCGACGAGCCCTACCTCTTCACCGCCGACGACGGCCCCGAGGCGTTCCCCGGGCTCCGGTCGGTGCTGGTGTCCGGCCGCGACCTCACCTGGTACGGCCCGTCCCTGGCCACCGCCCGCGCCGACCTGCTCGCCGCCCTCGACCGCTGATCGCGACGATCGGTCACGTTCCCGCGGGAACGCCGCGCGGGCCCTGGTCACCTCCGGAGGCCCGGCGGAAGGTGAGCGCGAGGTCGTCGTCCCAGGTCGTCCCGTCTCGGGAGAGCTGCCCGCGGACCGTCATCGTGTCGCCGTCGTCGCTGAACGTCCCGGCGGATCGCTGCGCGAAGTCGGCGTCGTCGCGCCAGAACCGCCACTCGCCCGGGCTCGCGCTCACCGAGTACAGCCGGTGGACGCCACGGGAGTCGAAGTAGTGCATCGACAGCCGCTCGTCGACGAAGCCGATGACGGTGAGCGCGTCAGGGACGTCGGGGTGCTCGTAGTGGGAGCGCCAGACCAGGAAGTGCCCGCCCTCCAGCCACGCGAACACGGCCCGCCCGCGGATCACGGCGTCGGGCAGGAGGGGGTGGGAGCCCTCGGTCGTCCACGTACCGGTCAGTGGCCCCAGGTGCTCCAGCTGGGCCTGCGTCTCGTCCTGCACGACGCCCTCCCCGACGATCGATGGTGAGTGGTGGACGGCCGCCCGGGGTACCGGATCGTCGGCGTGGAAGGCTCGGCGTCCCGGCTGACCGATCACCTCCGTGAACCGGGGCCGATCGTCCTCCCTCCGCCCGGTGGTCCGCTCGACCGGCCCGGTGCGCGAGTCGGCCGCCGTACCCGGGGATCCCGCTGCACCTCGGGCACGGGGCGCCCGAGCCCCCTCGGAGTTCAAGACGTGACCGGGGCGCCCCCGAAGCCGACCTCGTTGCCGTCGGGGTCGCGGTAGGTCACCTTCCGCACCCCGTTGGAGTAGGTCTCCCGCTCGGCCGGCTCGATGCCCCGGCCGGCCACCGCAGCGACCCGCTCGTCGAGGTCGTCGACGAACAGCGGGTGCATCGCGTGGCCGGCGTGCCCGGGCCGCAGCTCGGTGAACACGTACCGGTGCTCGGCGAGCTCCCACACCGCCTCGACGTCGTTCGGCAGGAAGGCGGGCGCCGCTCCGAACAGGCGCTCGTACCAGGCGAGGGCGCGCTCGAGGTCGCTGACGGGTGTGCCCGCGAAGAGGTCGACGGTCACGGCCGCACGCTGACCGGGAGGTGGGACGCCCGGGATCGGTGACGACGCCGGCGGTCACTCCTCGCGGAGGACCAGCCAGCTGTCCCGTCCCCACAGCTGCGTGAGGGCCGAGGCCGCGCTGCCGGCGGGCTGCACGGTCAGGCGCGCCGTCGCACCGGCGGCCACCTCGACCTGCACGACGGGGCTCCCCGACCAGTCGATCACCGCCCTGACGGAGTGCCGTCCGGGCGCGACGGGGAGCTCGACCTGCTCACCCCCGGCGACAGTGCCGGCCCGGACGCCGTCGACCTCGATGCCGTAGGAGCGCCACCGGTCCCGGTAACCGCCCCCTGGGCGGCGGACCACGATGCGCGCGGCTGGCTCCACGGGGCGATGGTGGAGGGCCGGCCCGTCCACCGGGTCCCTCGACCCCGACGTTCACCCGACCGTGTCGACGCCCGGGGAGGATGGCGGCGTGCCCCGGCTGCTCGTCGTCCACCACACACCCTCGCCGAACCTGCAGGCGGTGCTCGAGGCGGTGCGCGAGGGCGCGGCGATGGTGGCCGAGGTCGAGCTGGAGGTGCGCCCGGCGCTGTCGGCCGGGCCGGCCGACCTGCTCGCCGCCGACGGCGTGCTGCTCGGGACGCCGGCCAACATCGGCTACATGTCCGGGGCGCTCAAGCACTTCTTCGACACGGTCTACTACCCGTGCCTGGACGCCACCGTCGGCCTGCCCTACGGCGTCTACGTGCACGGCGGCGACGACACCGCCGGCGCGCTCAGGGCCATCGCGGCCATCACCGGCGCGCTCAGGTGGAAGCAGGTGGCCGCGCCGCTCAGCCTCACCGGCGCGCCGGGCAGGGACGACCTGGAGGCCGCCCGCGAGCTCGCCGCGACCGTCGCGGTGAGCCTGTAGCGCCCCGCGGGCCTAGCCTCCCCAGGGTGAGCAAGCGCCTCGTCGTCATCGGAGGGGACGCCGCCGGCGGCAGCGCGGCGTCCCAGGCCAAGAAGCGCACGCGCGACCTCGACGTCGTCCTGTTCGAGCGCGGCCGGGCGACGTCGTACTCCGCGTGCGGCATCCCGTACTGGATCGCCGGGACCGTCGGGAGCGAGACGCAACTCGTCGCCCGCACGCCCGAGCAGCACCGCGCGGCCGGCCTCGACGTCCGGATGCGCACCGAGGTCGTCGGGATCGACACCGACAAGGGCATCGTCCACTGGCGCGACCTCGACGCCGGCACGGAGGGCACCGAGCCCTACGACGACCTGGTCTACGCCACCGGCAGCGTGCCGATGCGCCCCCGGGTCGAGGGCATCGACGCGCAGGGCGTCTACGGCGTCCAGGTGCTCGACGACGGCGTCGCGCTGCGCGCCGAGCTCGACAGCGGCCGGGTGCAGCGGGTCGTCGTCGTCGGCGGCGGCTACATCGGCCTGGAGATCGCCGAGGCCTGCCGGCTGCGCGGGCTCGACGTCACCGTCGTCGACATGTCGGCCACGCCGGTCGGCACGTTCGACCCCGACGTGGGCGAGTACATCGCCGAGGCGGTGCGCTGCGAGGACATCGAGCTGGTCCTGTCCGACGGCGTCGCCGGCATCGACGTCGGACCCGACGGGCGGGCGCGGGCCGTGGTCACCGCCAGTGGCCGCGAGCTGCCCGCCGACCTCGTCGTCCTCGGGCTCGGCGTGCGGCCCAACGTGGCGCTGGCGAAGGAGGCGGGCATCCCGCTCGGCACCTCCGGCGGCATCGCCGTCGACGCGCGGATGCGCACCCAGGTGCACGGCATCTGGGCGGCCGGTGACTGCGTGGAGTCGGTGCACCGCCTCTCGAAGCAGCGTGTGGTGGTGGCGCTGGGGACGCACGCCAACAAGCAGGGTCGGGTGGCCGGCATCAACATCGGCGGCGGCTACGCCACGTTCCCCGGCGTCATCGGCACCGCCATCACCAAGATCTGCGCCACCGAGGCCGCCCGCACCGGCCTGTCGGAGGCCGAGGCGGAGCTGGCCGGCTACTCGTTCGTCACCGCCGCCGTCGACTCGACCACCAAGGCCGGCTACTTCCCGGGCGCGTCACCGATCCGGGTCAAGATGATCGCCGAGCGGCGCAGCGGGCGGCTGCTGGGCGCCCAGATCGTCGGCCGGGAGGGCGCGGCCAAGCGCATCGACGCGCTGGCCATCTGCATCTGGAACGAGATGACCGTCGACGAGGTCCTCTCCCTCGACCTCTCCTACGCCCCGCCGTTCGCGCCGGTGTGGGACCCGGTGCTCATCGCCGCCCGCAAGGCGTTCGAGGCGGTGGAGGCCGACCCGCGCTGACCGGACCGGACGTCGGCCACCCATGGGCAGGCCGCACGTACGCGCTGTGTCGGGATCGCCCAGGCGCGCGCGGCTCCCTTGACCCCCCACGGGGGCGGCGGACCGTCCGGGCCCCGGGGCGGGCACCCGGCCCGCCCCCGTCCCGGGAGGGACGTCATGCCCCAGTTGGTACGGGAGTTCGAGTACCACGCCGACCTCGAGCCCCACCCCATCGGGCCAGGGCCCTTCGGCAACCGCATGGAGGCCACGATCACCGGCGGCGAGGTCCGGGGCGACCGGCTCGAGGGCCGGTTGGTCGGCGCCGGCGCCGACTGGCTGCTGGTGAGCACGGACGGGTTCGGCCGCCTGGACGTGCGGGCCACGATCCAGACGGTGGACGGAGCCCACGTCTACGTCCAGTACCCGGGCCTGATGGAGCTGACCCCGGCCGTCCTGGCCATCATGGGTGGCGGCGGTGCCCCGACGGAGTTCGGCGACCAGTACTTCGTCACCACCCCCGCCTGGAGACCGGGGACGAGCGCTACGCCCGGGTCAACCGGACGGTGTTCATCGGCGAGGGACGCGTCCTGCCCGGGCCGGCGGTCGAGTACCGGTCTACCGGGTGGCGCAGGGGGA
>NZ_JBFNXQ010000052.1:0-35976 GCF_041018925.1 Geodermatophilus maliterrae | reverse complement strand
AGGCCGCGGAGGACTCCGCCGGCGAGGGCCCGGGCGGTGGCCGGCTCGTCGAGCACCCCGCCGTCGACCCGCTCGACGTAGGCCGCCAGCCGGGCGGCCGCCGCCGGCAGCGCGCCGCGCCAGAAGGCGTAGGTGGCCACGTACCGCGTGACCAGCTGCGCCGGGTGCAGGTCCCAGCCCTGGTACAGGCCGCGCTCGAGCGCCCGGCGGACGAGGCCGGCGTGCACCCGCCACCCCGCGTGCACCTGCTCCCGCGGACCCACCGGCAGCACGTTGGTCGAGCCGTCGACCGCGACGGCCCCCGTGCCGGCGACGGCGACCTGCACCAGCTGCTTGGCCAGGTCGAGCGCCGGGTGGTCGGAGGACTGGTGCGCCGCCGCGATGCCCAGCGCGGCGCTGTAGTCGTAGGTGCCCGAGTGCAGCCCGGTCAGCCGCGGGCCGGCCGCGTGCACCATGCGGGAGAGCGTCACCGCGCCGTCGGCGCCGAGCACCGCCTGCGGCGTCTCCACCTGCAGCTCCAGGTCGAGGGCGACGCCGTGCGCGGCCTCGAGCGCGTCGAGGACGGGGAGGAAGGCGCGCACCTGCTCGACGTCGGTCACCTTGGGCAGCGTCACGGTCGCCCGCCGGGGTGCCTCCGCGCCGCTGCCGGCACCCAGGCCGGACAGGAAGAGGTCGAGGGAGCGGACGCCGCGGCGGCGGGTCGGGCCCTCCAGCGACTTCGCGCGGATGCCCACCGACGGCGGGGCGGTCCCGGCGGCGACGTCGGCGGCGACGGCGGCCGCGGCGGCCCGCACGTCGTCGTCCTCGTCCTCCGGCCGGCCGCGGTAGCCGTCCTCGGCGTCGACCCGCAGGTCCTCGACCGGCTCGGCGGCCAGCTTGGCCCGCACCCGCGGGAGCACCTTGTCGAGCAGCGCGGGCGGGTGGCCCAGGTCGGGCAGGGCGTGCTCGTCGAGGGCGGCCAGCGCGGCGGCGCCCCAGGCGGTGGCCACGCCGGGGACGACGGCGTCGGCGGGCACGTAGCAGGTGTGCACCGGCTGCCGGACGGGCCGCTCCCCCGGGTACGTGGCCAGTCGCGCGGCGTCGACCGGGGCCAGCCGGCGGTCCAGCTCCGCGTAGACGGCGTCGTCCAGCACGCACCCTCCTCCTGCCGACCGGGCTGACATCCTGTCACCGTGTCCCGCCTCGACGAGCTGAACACCGGGCCGGCCGACGCCGTCGTCGAGGAGCTGCGCGCCTGCAACGCCGCGCCGCGCTTCGCCGCCGGGCTGGTCGCCGGCCGCCCCTTCCCCGACGCCGACACGCTGGTCCGCCGGGCCGGGGAGGTGGCCCGCGCGCTGCCCTGGGACGAGGTGGCGCTGGCGCTGGCCGCCCACCCCCGGATCGGCGACCGGGTGGAGGGCGACTCGGCCGAGGCGGCGGCCTCGCGACGGGAGCAGGGCGCCATGGGCGGTGCCGACGACGGCACCCGGGCCGCGCTGGCCGAGGGCAACCGGGCCTACGAGGAGCGCTTCGGGCACGTCTACCTCGTCCGCGCCGCCGGCCGCTCGCCGGAGGAGGTGCTGGCCGAGCTGCGCCGCCGGCTGGGCAACGACGAGGAGACCGAGCGGGACGAGGTGGTCGAGCAGCTGGCGCAGATCACCGAGCTGCGGGTGCGGGGGCTGGTCGGCGCATGAGCGTCTCGACGCACGTGCTCGACGCCGTCGCCGGCCGGCCGGCCGAGGGGATCGCCGTCCGGCTGTTCGCCGGCGACTGCCTGCTCGCCGAGGGCAGCACCGACGCCGACGGCCGCTGCCGGCTCCGCGGGGACGCCACCCCGGCCGGGCCGCACCGGCTGGTCTTCGCCACCGGCCCGTGGTTCGAGGCGCGGGGGACGGCGGCGTTCTGGCCCGAGGTCACGCTCACCTTCGCCGTCCGCGAGCCGGACGCGCACCACCACGTGCCGCTGCTGCTCTCGCCGTTCGCGTACTCGACGTACCGCGGCTCCTGAGGGCCTGCCGAGCCGCTGACGTTCCACGTGCAACACCACCGCAACGAGAGCCGGGGAGGCTGCACGGCATGGCGATCGTGCTCGGACCCAACCAGTACGGGAAGGCGGAGGTCCGCGTGGTCGCGGTCGACCGCAGCACCCCCCGCCACGAGCTGGTGGACCTGAACGTCAGCAGCAGCCTGCGCGGGGACTTCGCCGCCGCGCACACCGCCGGCGACAACGCGCACGTCCTGACGACGGACGCGCAGAAGAACACCGTGTTCGCCTTCGCCCGCGACGGCGTCGGCTCGCCGGAGGCGTTCGGCCTGCGCCTGGCCCGCCACTTCGCCGGGTCCTACGACTGGATCACCGGCGCCCGGGTGGCCGTGGAGTCCTACGGCTGGGAACGGATCACCGTCGGTGGGCAGCCGCACGAGCACGCCTTCCGGCGGCCCGGCGGCGAGGTGCGGACGGCGGTGGTCACCGTGGACGGGGACGACGTGCACGTGCTCGCCGGGCTGACCGACCTCGTCGTCCTCAAGACCACCGGCTCGGAGTTCTGGGGCTTCCCCCGCGACCGCTACACGACGCTGGCCGAGACGCGCGACCGCATCCTCGCCACCGCGGTGACCGCCCGCTGGCGCTACACGGGTGCCGACCTCGACTGGGACGCCTGCTTCGCCACCGTCCGGACGACGCTGCTGGAGGCCTTCGCGGCCACGCACTCGCTCGCCCTGCAGCAGACGCTGTACCGGATGGGCGAGACCGTGCTCGAGACGGTGCCCGACGTGGCCGAGGTGCGGATGTCGATGCCCAACAGGCACCACTTCCTGCAGGACCTCTCGGCGTTCGGGCTGGACAACCCCGACGTCGTCTACCACGCCGACGACCGACCGTACGGGCTCATCGAGGGTGCGGTGCTGCGCGACGACGTCCCGCCGGCCGAGGTCGCCTGGCTGGGCACGCCCGGCTTCTGCTGAGGTCGGCGGTGACGGCGGGCGATTCGCAGCAGGTGCACACACCGTGGTCCCCGGCGCCCGCCGGCGACGGTGTGTGCACCTGCTGCGGTCCGGGCGGTGCGCTCCGGCGCGCGCGGGGTGAGCGGGGTGAGCGGGGTGCGACGGTGCTGGAGGTCAGCGCGGTGGAGGGCGACGGCAGCCCGGCGCCCTCCTGCCTCTCGCTCGGCTTCGTCCCCACAGGCGAGATGGTCGACGCCGAGCCGGTCCACGCGCTGTCGCTCGGACGCCGTCAGTAGCGGAAGCGGCCCACCGACGAGCTCAGCACCGCGGCCATGCGCGCCACCTCGTCCATCGCCGTCCGGGCGTCGGCCATCGCCTGCGTGGTGGCCCCGGCAGCCTCGGCCACGGCACCGATGGTGCCCGCGATCTGCCCGGCCGACCTCGCCGCCTCGGCCACGTTGCGGTTCATCTCCGTCGTGGTCGCGGTCTGCTCCTCGACCGCGGCGGCTATGGTGCCCTGCGAGTCGTTGATCACGGCGATGATCTCCGAGATCTCGCCGATCGCCCGGACCGCCCCCTCGGTGTCACCCTGGATGGCCTCGACCCGGGCGGTGATGTCCTGCGTCGCCTTGGCGGTCTCCTGGGCCAGCTCCTTGACCTCGTTGGCGACGACGGCGAAGCCCTTGCCCGCCTCACCGGCACGCGCCGCCTCGATGGTGGCGTTGAGGGCCAGCAGGTTGGTCTGCTCGGCGATCGCGGTGATGGTCTCGACCACGCTCGCGATCTCCAGCGAGGACTCCCCCAGCTTGGCGACGGTGACGTTCGTGGTGTCGGCGACGTGCACCGCCCGACCGGCGACCCGGGCCACCTCGCTGGCGTTCTGGGCGATCTCGCGGATCGAGACGCCCATCTCCTCCGACCCGGCAGCGACCGTCTGCACGGTGACCGACACCTGGCCGGCCGCGTCGGCGACCACGCCGCTCTGTGCGGAGGAGGCGTCGGCCAGCCGGGTCATGTCCTGGGCGGTCGCCGACAGCTCCTCGGTGGCCGAGGCCAGCGTCGCGGTGGTGTCGCCGATGGTGACGAGGACGGCGCGCACGTTGGCCATCGAGGTCTCCAGCGCCACCGCCATCCGGCCCACCTCGTCCCGGCTGCGGACGCCGGTCGACCCGCGCAGGTCCCCGTCGGCCAGGGCGGTCAGCACCGCGCCGACCCGGTGCAGCGGCCGCACCACCGAGCGGGTGACGACCCAGCCGAGCAGCCCCAGCAGCACCACGCCGGCCACGGCGACCGTGACGGCGAGGGTGGTCGCGGTCCGGCGCTGCGCGGTGGCGGCCTCCGCCGCGGCGGTCGCGTGCTCGCCGACACCGGCGCCCACCGACGGCAGCTGCTCCTCGAGGGCGCCGAAGGTCTGTGCGAACGCGGGGTACGAGGCCTGGGCGGCGCGCACGTCGCGTCCGGCGAGCGTCACGATGCGCTGGGCCTCGGCGAGGTAGGTCTCCGCCGCGGGCCTGACGTCGGTGACGGCGGCGGCGACGTCCGCGCCGAGGTCGTCGTCGACCACGGCGTCCAGGCTGTCGCGGAAGGTGGCCGCGTGGTCGGCCAGGTCGGCGACCGCCGCGGTGTACTGCGGGCCGGTGCCGGCGAGGAGCGCCTGCAGCACGTCGCCGCGGACGGCGTCGTGCATCATGTCGGCCTCCAGGGCCGCCGCGGTGGCGTGGGTGGTCGCCAGCAGCACGTCCGTGCGCTGCCCGGCACCGGCCAGGGCCTGCAGGGTGACGACGGCGAAGACGCCGAGGGCGAGCGCGCCCACGGCGACGAGGGCCGCGAGCTTCACACCGAGGGGGCGGTCGGACCAGAGGTTGCGCGCCATGCCGGCACTCCTGCGGGAGGGGTCGGCGCGCTCGGTGCACACCGTTGTCCCCTGTTCGGCAGCCAGTGGAGTCACTCCAGCGCAACAGGACCCGGGCGGGGTCCTTCCTCGTTCCGGAAATCGGTCCGGCTCACTCCTCGGTGCGCAGCCGGTAGAAGCGGAAGAAGTCGTTCTCCACGGGGAGGACGTCGATCCCGGCGAACCCCGCGTCGCGGGCGTACCGCTCGAGCGTGGCCGGCCGCATGACCGTCCCGGTGGCGGCCGAGGGACGGGTGGACCGCCCGTCGGGCAGGCAGCAGGTGAGGCTGTAGCCGTACATCAGCCGCTCGATGTCGTCGCCGGGCGCGGTGAACTCCTCGGCGACGTTCTCGTCGACGACCAGGACGGTGCCGCCCTGGCGCGCCATCGCCCGCATCGCGGCGAGCACGGCCACCGGGTCGGCCAGGTCGTGCACGCACTCGAACGCCGTCACCAGGTCGTAGTTCCCCCGCTCCCCCACGGCCGCGGCGTCCACGGTGCTGAACCGGACGCGGTCGGCCACCCCGGCCTGCTCGGCGTTGCGCCCCGCCTGCTCGACCGACGGCGCGTCGACGTCGAAGCCGTCGACGCGCACCTGCGGGAAGGCCCGCGCGATGCCGACGGAGGACCACCCCATCCCGCAGCCGACGTCGGCGACCCGGCCGCCGTCCCGCAGCGCGGCGTCGACGTCGGGGAGGCTGCGCAGGTCCTCGGCCAGCGACCCGAGGAAGTACGGGCGGTTGGCGTCCCCCTGCGCCTCCCGCGCGTCGGGTCCCATGTCCGCCCAGCTCAGCCCCTCGCCGGTGCGGTATACCTCGGTCAGCCGCGGCACGTTGCGCGTGAACGCCAGGGCCACCCGGGCGAACGGCGGCATGTACGAGGGGTCGAGCTCGTCGACCAGCACCCCCCGGTACTCCGTCGGCAGGGTGTAGCGCCGCGCGTCGGGCGCGGCCCGGGCGTCGTCCACGACGAGGACGCCGGCCACCGCCTGCTGCTCGAGCCACTCGCGGGCGTAGCGGGCGTCGCTGCCGGTCCGATCGGCCAGCTCCGGCGCCGTGGCCGGCGCGTCGGCGAGGGCGCGGTACCACCCCAGCTCCACGCCCAGGTGCACGGCGGCGAGCTCGAGGGTGGCGGTCACCCCGGCGAGGAGGCGCTCGGCGAGCGCGTCGGCGGTCCCGGCAGGTGGCACGTCGGTCGTCGTCATGCCCCCCGACCGTGGCCCTCACCGGCCGCCCGGACCAGGGACCTTCGTCAGGGGGCGGGTGGAGACGGTGACGGTGAACCGCCGGTCGGCGGCGGCGACCCGGGTGGGGCCGACCAGCCGGCGCAGCGCCGCCCGGTGCGGCAGCCGGTTGTTGTAGACCGCCCACAGCTCGCCGCCGGGCCGCAGCACCCGGGCGGCCGCGGCGAACAGCCGGTCGGCCGCGGCGGTCACGACGGCGGCACCCAGGTGGAACGGCGGGTTGCAGACGACGAGGTCCACACTGCCGTCGGCCACCCCGGCTGCGGCGTCGTCCCGCTGGACCGCCACCCGCTCGAGGCCGGCACGCGTGAGCGTGGCCCGCGCCGAGGCGACCGCCGCGGCCGACTGGTCGGTGGCGGTGACGGCGAGCCCGGGCCGGGACCGGGCGAGGCTAGCGGCCAGCACGCCGGTGCCGCAGCCGAGGTCGAGCGCCGTCCGGGCGTCCGGAGCGGCGCCGGCCAGCGCCGAGGCCAGCAGCCGGGTGCCGGCGTCGACCCGGGTGCCGGCGAAGGCCGCGCCGTGCGCGCAGACGTCGAGGCCGAGGTCCGCGTCGCGCCGGCAGCGGGGGAAGGTCGGCCGCACGTCCGGACGCGGCCCGCGGGCGACCAGCACCCGGGACTTCTGCCGGGCCAGCGTCGCCGACACCTCGCCGAACCCGGCGCGCAGGACGTCGTTCATGCCGAGCGTCATGTGCTTGACCCGCCCGCCGACCAGCAGGACGACGTCCGGGTCGGCCGCGGCGGCGGTCAGCTCGGTGAGCTCGCGCAGCGCGTCGAGACCCCGGGGCGCCTTGGCCAGGACGAGGCCGGCGCCGGCGAACAGGCCGGCGTCCAGCGGCAGCGAGCGGTACGTGCCGGCCAGCCCGGTGCGCCCGGCGTTGGCGGCCAGCGCCTGCTCGCCGACCAGCAGGTCCTGGGACACGCGCACGCCGCTCGCCCCGGCCGTGACCGCACCGAGGGTCAGCGCGCCGTACGCGTCGTCGACGACCACCACCGTGCCGGGCCCGCCGGGCAGGTACGGAGCCGCCTCGTCGAGCAGCAGCCGGTCGGTCGCGTCGACGGCGACCAGGTCCGGCGCCTCGACGTCGGGCTCGCGCCGCAGCTGCGCGAACAGCTCCTCCGGCGTCACCGCCGCGGCGCGGCGGTGAGCTCGGGGACGACCGAGCGCCAGAGGAACGACCAGGACGGCTCGCCGTGCAGCAGGACCACGACCTCGCCGTCGGCCGGGCCGGCACCCACGTACGCCACGCGCAGCGTCCCGCCGTCGCCGCCGTCCACCTCGACGTCCCGCGGCTCGTACGGGGAGCCGGGCAGCGCGGCGAACCGCTCCTCCGGCGTTCGGACGACGTCCACGGGCACCCCTCCCCGCGCCCCGGCGGCGGGACGCAGGGAGAGCTTGCTACGCCGGGGCGCTCACACGCCGGGCAGGCCCACCGGGCAGCTCACGCCGGTCGAGTGGACCGGGCAGTAGCCGTTCGGGACCTTGTGCAGGTACTGCTGGTGGTAGTCCTCGGCGTAGAAGAACTCGCCGAGCGGGGCGATCTCGGTGGTGATCTCGCCGTAGCCGGCCGCCTTCAGCCGCTCCTGGTACTGGTCGCGGCTGGCGCGGGCGGCGGCCTCCTGCTCCGGCGTCGCGAAGTAGACCGCCGAGCGGTACTGGGTGCCGACGTCGTTGCCCTGGCGCATGCCCTGGGTGGGGTCGTGGTCCTCCCAGAACACCTTGAGCAGCTGCGCATAGCTGACGACGGCGGGGTCGAAGACGACGAGGACGACCTCGGTGTGGCCGGTCTGCGCCGAGCAGACCTCCTCGTACGTGGGGTTGGGCGTGTAGCCGCCCGCGTAGCCGGCGGCGGTGGAGTAGACGCCCGGCACCTGCCAGAACACCTTCTCGACGCCCCAGAAGCAGCCCGCGCCGAAGACGGCGGTCTGCATCCCCTCGGGGAACGGCGGCTGGATGCGGTTGCCGTTGACCGCGTGGGTCTCCGGGACGAACGGCAGCGGGTCGGGGCGACCCGGCAGCGCGTTCTCCGGCGTCACCGGCTGGGTCTTGTACCGGGAGAACAACATGAACCGAGCGTAGGACCGGCGCGCCACCCGGCGGGGCGGCCGCGGCGCGACGGCGGCAGGATCGGCTCACCACCCCGAGCACCCAGGAGGCGCCCCGTGCCCGTGTCCGCCCGCGAGTGGCACCTGGCCGCCCGACCCCACGGCGAGCCCACCCCCGAGGACTTCGCGCTGGTCGAGGTCGAGCACCCCGACCCCACCGAGGGCCAGGTGGTGGTGCGGATGGTCGCCATGTCGGTCGACCCCTACATGCGCGGGCGGATGCGCCTGGGCCCCTCCTACGCCGCGCCGTGGGAGGTCGGCGAGGTGATGAGGGGCGGCGCCGTCGGCCGGGTGGTCGACTCGCGCTCCCCCGACGTCCCCGTGGGCGCGCTGGTGCTCACCGACGCCGCCTGGCGCGACGTCGCCGTCCTCGACGCCCGCGAGGTGCGGCAGCTGCCGGCCACCGAGGACCTCCCGCTCACCTACTCCCTCGGCATCCTCGGGATGCCGGGCCTGACCGCCTACGCGGGGCTGTTCCGGGTGGCCGCCTTCCGGGAGGGCGACGCCGTGTTCGTCTCCGGTGCGGCCGGCGCCGTGGGCAGCGCGGTCGGGCAGTTCGCCCGGCTGCGCGGGGCCGCCGCCGTCATCGGCAGCGCGGGCAGCCCGGACAAGGTGGGCTGGCTGACCGGCGAGCTCGGCTTCACCGCCGCCTTCGACTACCACGACGGGCGGGTGAAGGACCTGCTCGCGCAGGCCGCGCCCGACGGCATCGACGTCTACTTCGACAACGTCGGCGGCGAGCACCTCGACGCGGCACTGGGCGCGCTGCACGTGCACGGCCGGGTGGCGATCTGCGGCGCCATCTCCGCGTACAACGCCACCGAGGCCGTGCCCGGGCCGAAGAACTTCAGCTCCCTGATGATCGCCAAGCGGCTCGCGGTCACCGGCCTGCTCGTGAGCGACCACACCGACCTGCACGGCGAGTTCACCGAGACCGTCTCCGGGTGGATCCGCTCCGGTGAGCTGACGGTCCGGGAGACGGTCTACGAGGGACTCGAGAACGCCGTCCCCGCCTTCCTCGACCTCCTCAAGGGGGCCAACACCGGCAAGATGGTGGTCCGCCTGGCGCCGGACCCCGACTGATGGCCGGCCCGGCGCGCGACCCGCACTGCGGGCCGGTCCCGGCGGAGGCCTGGGCGGCCGACGCCGAGGCCCGCACGCGCGGCCGGGTGGAGGTCTTCGACGCCACCCGGCCCGGCGGGCTCGACGGCTGGACGATGGACGCGGCCCGGTACGAGGCGATGCGGGCGCACGTGCTGGACACCGTCGACGACCTCGCCGGCCCCGACGGGTCGGTGGCCCTGCAGGACGTCGTCGCCGCGGCGCAGGAGCGCCACGGCGGCTCGCCGCTGTTCCCCGGCGGCCGGCTGCGCAACCACTGCACCTACACCGAGGTCGACCTCGAGGCCCGGTGCGAGATCGAGCGGGTGCCGGGCAGCAGTCCGCAGCGGATCCGTCGCTGGACCGGGCCGCCGCCCGGGTGAGCGGTTGTGGGGGGCCGGCACCGGGCATGGGCTCCCACCATGTGGCTGTTCCTCACCCGCCGACTGCGCGTCTGGCTGATCGTGACCGTCCTCGTGCCGCTGGCCACCGGGCTGCTCCGGAGGGTCGGCCGGGCCCTGGAGCGGCGCGGTGGCCCGACGCGGGTCAGCCGGGCGCTGCTGCAGGCCGGCGACCTGGGCGACCGGGCCCGCGACCGACTGCGCGGCGGCCGCCGTCGCTGACCGCGTGACCACCGCCGCCCGGACGCCGGCCCTCGACCACACCCCCGCGACCGCCCCCACCCGGGCGGTCGCCGTCTTCGCGCACGGCGGCACCGTGGCCAGCGTCGAGCCACCGCGCGAGCGGGCCCTGTCGCTGGTCCGGATGCGGGCCATCCAGGAGGCGGTCTCGCTCGCGGCGGGGGCCCGGGGCGTCGAGACCTACCTGGTGCGCTACCGGGTGGCCGGCTGGAACGGGGCGGCTGCCGACGCGCACGCCGACGTCCGCTGGGCGCTGGACCGGGTGCGCGAGCGGCACGGCGACGTCCCGGTCGTGCTGGTCGGGCACTCGATGGGCGGCCGGGCGGTGCTGCGCGCCGGGGACGACCCCTCGGTCGCCGCCGTCTGCGGGCTGGCGCCGTGGACGCCGCCGGGCGAGCCGGTCGGCCACCTGCGCGGGCGGACCGTCGTGCTCGCCCACGGCCGCGGCGACCGCTGGGTGCCGGCGCGGCTGTCGGCCGACTTCGCCGTCCGCGCCCACCGGGCCGGCGCGCGCATCGCCCGGTTCACGCTGCCCGGCGGGCACGGGATGCTGCGGCGGGTCGGCGCCTGGCACGCGCTGGTGCGCGACGTCGTCCTGGCCGGGGCGGGCCTGGCACCACAGCGCGCCGACGTCCGGGCCGCCCTGGACGCGCCGCCGCCGGAGGGCCTCGCCGTCCCGCTGTGAGCCGTCCCGCTGTGAGCCGTCCCGCTGTGAGCCGTCCCGCCGTGAACCGCCGCGCGGGAGCCGTCCCGCGGTGAGCCGTCCGCGGTGGGTCCGCCCGGTCCCGGGTAGGGCGCGTCCCGTGGAGGAGCTGCTCGCCGAGGTCGTCGGCGTCCTGGTCACCGTCGTCGAGGCCTGCGGTGCCGCGGTCATCCTGATCGGGGCGGTGTGGGCCTTCGCCCGGTTCGTCCGGGTGGGCGTACGCCGGGGCGGGACGTCGGCGTTCGTCCCCGTCCGGCTCACCCTGGGCCGCTTCCTCGCCCTGGGCCTGGAGTTCCAGCTGGCCAGCGACGTGCTGCGGACGGCGGTGGCGCCGAGCTTCCGCGAGCTGGGCCAGCTGGCCGCGGTCGCGGCCATCCGGACGGCGCTGAACTACTTCCTGGGCAGGGAGATCGCCGAGGAGCGGCGGCAGGTGGCCGAGGAGACGGGTTCACCGGCGCCCGACCCGGCCTCCGCGGAGCACCGCGGACGGGCCGTGTGACCTCGCTCGGTCCGGTCCCCGGCCTGCTGGCGCTCGTCGTCAGCGCCCTCGCGCTGGTGGCCGGGGCGGTGACCCTGGCGGCGACCCGGCGCCCGGCCCTGGCGCTCGGTGTGCTGCTCGACCTGCTGCTCGCCGCCGGGCTGCTCCGGCTGGCAGCCGAGCCGACGTGGACCTCGCTGGCCACCACGGCCGCGGTCGTGCTGCTGCGGCGACTGATCGGCGCCGGTCTGCGCGCCGGGGGCCGGGCGTTCTCGGCGGCGTCCGTTGCCCCCGGACCGGCCGACCGCTACGGTCGCCGACCGTGACTGCCGGGTCGGCCTCGCGCCGTGCACGGAACGGGTCCCCGGCCGCCGCGTGACCCGCGTGCCGGGCGACCGCCCGGCCGCGCTCGGCGACGAGCTCCAACGCATCCACGACGCACTGCGCGCCGACCTGCGCACACTGCGGGCGGCCGCGGCGACCGGCGCTCCCCCCGACGCCCGCCGCACTGCCTGGCCTTCTGCGCCGCGCTCACCGCCCACCACACCGGCGAGGACGCCGGCGCCTTCCCCGCCCTGGCGCGGCGGTTCCCCGAGCTGGCGCCGGTCCTGGAGAAGATGGCCGAGGACCACGTCTGGATCGCCCGGATCCTCGCGCGGGTGGAGGAGCTCGCCGGGGAGCTGGCCAGCGCCGGGGCCTCCCTGCGCCTGGCCGGGGAGCTCGACGGGCTCGCCGCGATCGTCGAGTCGCACTTGTCCTTCGAGGAGCGGCGCGTCCGGGCGGCGCTCGACCGGCTCCCCGGCCGACCCGTCGGGCAGGGGAGTGCTCAGGAGAACAGCACGCTGTAGCCGTTGAGCGCCGGCTGACCGCCGAGGTGGGCGTAGAGCACCGTCGACGACGGGTCGATCTCCCCGCGGCCGACCAGGTCGATCGTCGCGGCCATCGACTTCCCCTCGTACACGGGGTCGGTGACCATGCCCTCGGTGCGGGCGGCGGTCTCCATGGCGCGGATCGTCGCCTCGTCGGGGATGCCGTAGACCCCGGCGTGGTACCGCTCGTCGAGCTCGACGTCGTCGAGGGTCAGCTCGCGCTGCACGCCGATCGCCCGCGCCGTCCGCCGGGCGATGCGCAGCACCTGGTCGCGGGTCTCGGCGGGCCTGGCGGAGGCGTCGACGCCGAGCACCCTGCGCGGCCGCCCGCCCTGCTCCTCGAGCAGCGCGAAGCCGGCGACCATCCCGGCCTGGGTCGAGCCGGTGACCGAGCAGACGACCACGGTGTCGAAGAAGACGCCGAGCCGGGCCTCCTGCTCGGCCACCTCCAGCGCCCAGTTCGCGAAGCCGTGGCCGCCGAGCGGGTGGTCCGACGCCCCGGCCGGGATGGCGTAGGGCTTCTCCCCGCGTGCCTCGATCTCGGCCAGCGCGGCCTCCCACGACTCCTTGAACCCGATGCCGAAGCCGGCCTTCACCAGGCGGACGTCGGCCCCCGCCAGACGGCTGAGCAGGATGTTGCCGACCTTGTCGTAGACGGCGTCGGGCCAGTCGACCCAGCTCTCCTGGACCAGCACGCACGACAGCCCCACGTGCGCGGCGACGGCGGCCACCTGCCGGGTGTGGTTGCTCTGCACCCCGCCGATGGAGACCAGCGTGTCGCAGCCCTGCGCCAGCGCGTCGGCGACGAGGTACTCGAGCTTGCGGGTCTTGTTGCCGCCGTAGGCGATGCCGGAGTTGCAGTCCTCCCGCTTGGCCCAGACCGCCGCACCGCCCAGGTGCGCGGTGAGCCGGTCGAGCCGGTGCACCGGCGAGGGCCCGAACAGCAGCGGGGTGCGGGGGAAGTCAGCGAGGCTGGTCATCGGTCTCCTCCAGCTCGGACAGCAGCGCCGTCCAGATCTCGGTGGTGGTGGCGACGGCGTCGTCGACGTCCCCGGCCGCGCAGGCGGCGATCAGGCGGTCGTGCAGGACGACGGACTCCCGGCCGTGCGCCGCGGCGAAGCGGGCGCGTTCCAGCCGGCGGATCGACGGCGTGAGGCGGTCGACCGTGGCGGTGAGCGCCGTGTTGCCGGCGCGGGCGAGGAGGACGGCGTGCAGCTCGTCGTCGGCCGCCAGCGCCGCGTCGACGTCCCCCGCGGCGACCGCGGCGGCGAACCGGGTGTTGGCCGCGCGCATGGCCGTGACGTCGTCACCGGTGGTCGCGGGCACGGCCTCCCGCGCGGCCAGCTCGTGCATCGCCCGCACCACGACCGCGGCGTCGCGCACCTCGCGTGGGCGCAGCGGGGTGACCCGGGTGTGGCTCTGCGGCTTGGCCTCGACCAGTCCCTCGTCGACCAGCCTGGCCAGTGCGGCGCGCACGGGAGCCACCGACAGGCCGAGCCGGGCGGCCAGGTCGGCGTCCTTCACGACGGCGCCCGGGGCCAGCTCGCCACCGACGATCGCCGTCCGGATCCGGGCCAGCGCCTGGTCGCGCAGCAGCACCCGGCCGACGGGAACGAGCGGTGTGGCCACGACTGACATCTCAGATGTCAGTGATCGGTCGCGTCAACCCCTCCGGTGCCATTGGCACTACGAAGGCACCTCGGGGACGGCGGGATCGGTGCGGTTCCCGGCAGGCCGGGGACTCACCGTGGGACGACGACCGGTGCACCATCGACGGCGTGGCCACCGACTGGTCGACCGACCCCGCCGATGCCGCCGCGCACTTCGCCCGCCGGCTGGCCGTGGAGACCGACGTCAGCGACGTGCACGCCGCCCTGGAGTCGGGTGCGCCGGGCTTCGTCCTGCTCGACAGCCGCAGCCGGGAGGCGTGGGACCAGGGCCACGTGCCCGGGGCGGTGCACCTGCCGGGGCGGGAGGTCGGCGCCCGGGCGGAGGCCGAGCTGGACCGGTCCGTCCCGGTCGTCACCTACTGCTGGGGACCGGGCTGCAACGGCGCCACCCGGGCGGCGCTCGCGCTGGCGCTGCTGGGCTTCCGGGTGCGGGAGATGATCGGCGGCCTCGAGTACTGGGCCCGCGAGGGGCTGCCGGTCGCGACCGCCGACGGCGTCACGCGGCCGGCGGTCGACCCGCTCACCGCGCCGCGCACGGTCAGCTGCGGGTGCTGAGGTCGGGGACGTCGTCACCGGCCAGCCGGGCCCACAGCAGCTCGTCGCGCTTGACGCCGTCGCCGTAGCGGTGCGAGCGGCGCAGCCGGCCCTCCAGCGTGAAGCCGGCCTTGACCGCCACCCGTCCCGACGCCGGGTTGTCGACGGCGTGCACCAGCTCCACCCGGTCCACCGGCAGCGTGGCGAAGCCCCAGCGGCAGGCGGCGTCGACGGCGACCGCGACCACCCCGCGGCCGCGCACGGCGGGCACCGCCCAGTAGCCCACCTCCGCGTTGCCCTGGGCGACGTCGATGGCGTGCAGCGACACCGAGCCCAGCAGCTCGCGCGTCGCGGTGCCGACGACGGCCCACGTGGCCTGGGTCCCGCTGCTCCACTCGGCGCGGCGGGCCACCCAGACCTCGGCGTCCTCGCGGGTGCGGACGCGGCCGGGGTTGCTCCAGAGGTCGGTGGCCGGGTCGGTCAGCGCCGCGCGGACGTCGTCGGCGTCACCGGCCCGCCAGGGACGCAGCAGCACCGTCCCGGCGGGCACCTCGACGGGGAGCGGCTCCACGCGCGGCTCAGCTCTCCCCGGAGCCCGGCTCGGCCATCTTCCGGTTCAGCTTGGCGGCCACGTTGCCCGGCGTGAGCGCGGACAGCCGGCCCATCGCCTTGCTGGCCAGCGACCCGGCGAACACCGACGCCTCGCCCTCCATGAGCCCCTCGTAGCCCTGGCGGGCCACCAGCGCCGGGTCGTCCTTGTGCTCCGAGGCGCCGAGCCGGGTGTCGGTGAGGTCGCCGCGGTCGAAGAACTCGGTGTCCGTGGGCCCGGGCAGCAGCGCGGTCACGCTGACGCCGCGGTCGGAGAGCTCCTCGCGCAGCGACAGGGCCAGGTGCTGCACGAACGCCTTGCTCGCGCCGTACACGGCCTGGAACGGCTGCGGCGCCTGCGAGGCCACCGACGAGGTGAACAGGATCCGGCCCTCACCCTCGGCGGCCATGTCCTGGGCCACCCGCTTGGCCAGGTGCACCGTCGAGCCGCAGTTGAGCGCCACGATGCCCAGCTCGGCGTCGAGGTCGGTGTCGGTGAAGGCCCCGCCGACGCCGACGCCGGCGTTGAGGGCCGCGGCGGCCAGCGGCCGGCCCGACGCGCGGACGGCGGCCACCAGCAACTCGCGGTCCTCGTACCGCGTCAGGTCGCCCCGCACCGGCGAGACGGCCGCCCCCGTGCCGCGCAGCAGCTCGGCGGCGGCGTCGAGCTCGTCGTCCTCGGCGGCGACCACCAGGTCGAAGCCGTGCTCGGCGAACTGCTTGGCCAGCTCCAGGCCGATGCCGCTGGAGGCACCGGTGACGAGGGCGAGGGGGCGGGCGGTGGGCAGGGTCACGGAGGCTCCCGGGGTCGCGCGGACGGTCCCGGGCTGCATGCCCAGGCGGTCGCCGTCCGACCCCTCCGGCCGGGACCGTCAGGCCGGCAGCGGCACCGAGACGCCGATCCCGCCGCGGGTCCGGGCTCCGTAGCGGGCGATCTCGGCGTCGAGGTCCAGCGGGCGGGTGGTCATCCCCTGGGCCTCGACCTCCGGCGTCACCAGGTCGGCGGGGAGCAGCCAGGAGACCTCGAACTCCAGGCCGTCGGGGTCCTGCGCGTAGAGGGCCTTGGTGGTGGCGTGGTCCGAGGCGCCCACCAGCGCACCGGCGGTGACCAGCGCGTCGCGCACCCGCGCCAGCTCGGCGAGCGTGTCGACCTCCCACGCCAGGTGGTAGAGGCCCACGGTGCGGCGGCCGGCATCGGAGGCGCCGGCGCCCGCGCCGACGGCGAACAGGCCGAGGTCGTGGTCGTTGGTCGAGCCCTCGGCCTGCAGGAACACCGCGCGGCCGGGGATCTCCGCCGTGACGCGGAAGCCGAGGACGTCGCGGTAGAACGCGAGGCTGCGCTCGACGTCGCGGACGTAGAGGACGGCGTGGTTCAGGCGCTGGACGGGCACGGGGGCTCCTGTTCGGACGGTGGGTGCGCACTCCTACGGACGTGCACGGCTCCAGTGTGCCGCAGAATGGATGAACGTTCAAGTATCTGGACGGGGTCGCCGGGTACCGCCACCGCCGTGTCCGCGGGAGGGGTGGTCGTCGCGGTCGACGACGCGCTGCGGCCGCTGCTGCCGGCCCGCGACCGCTCCGCCGGGCGGCGGGTGCTGCCGGCCGACCCCGGCACGACCGTCGGCCACCTGGTGCAGGCAGCCGGCGTCCCGCTGACCGAGGCCGGGGAGCTGCTCGTCGACGGCGTCCCGGCCGGCCCGGCGGACCGCCCCGGCCCGGGGGCGACGGTCGAGGTGCGCGCCGTCGCCCGGCCGCAGCCGGTGCCGGCCGGGGGTTTCCTGCTCGACGTCGGGCTGGGGGCACTGGGCCGGCGGATGCGGCTGCTCGGCCTGGACACCGCCTGGTCGCCGGAGGCCCGCGCCCCGGACGCCGACGACGCCGAGCTGGTCGCCGCGGCCCGCGCCGAGGACCGCGTGCTGCTCACCCAGGACCGCGGCCTCCTGATGCGCCGGGCGCTGCCGGCCGGGGCGTGGGTGCGCGGGGCGACGCCGGACGAGCAGCTGGCCGACGTGCTCGACCGCTTCCGGCCCCCGCTGGCCCCGCTCACCCGCTGCCCGGCCTGCAACGGGGAGCTCACCGCCGTCGACGCCGCCGCGGTGGCCGAGCGGCTCGAGCCCGGCACCCGGCGCACCGCGACGGACTTCTCCCGCTGCCCCCGGTGCGGGCGGGTCTACTGGCGCGGCGCGCACGCCCGGCGGATCGACGCCCTCGTCGCCCGGGCCCGCCGCCTCTCCGGGAGGTAGGTGCCCTCGTGGCGCCGATGGCACCTCTGGCCCGAGGGGGCCACGGGTCGGCCCGGGCGTGACACCCGCCGCGGGCAGGACGACGGGCGTCCAGCCAGCCCCGACGGAGGGAACCCCCGTGCCCGACTACGTGCTCCCCGACCTGCCCTACGACTACGGGGCACTGGAGCCGCACATCTCCGGCGAGATCATGCAGCTGCACCACGACAAGCACCACCAGACCTACGTGACCGGCGCCAACACGGCGCTGGAGAAGCTCGCCGAGGCGCGGGAGAACGACGGGCTGGCGACGGCGAACCTGCACGAGAAGAACCTGGCGTTCAACCTGGCCGGGCACGTCAACCACTCGGTGTTCTGGCCGAACCTCAGCCCGGACGGCGGGGAGCGCCCCGACGGCGAGCTGGCCGCGGCCATCGACGACCAGTTCGGCTCGTTCGAGGCCTTCCAGGCGCACTTCACCGCCGTCGCCAACGGCGTCCAGGGGTCGGGCTGGTCGATCCTCGCGTGGGACTCGGTGGGCCAGAAGCTGCTCATCTGCCAGCTCTACGACCACCAGGGCAACCTCGCGGTCGGCCTGGTGCCGCTGCTGATGCTCGACATGTGGGAGCACGCCTTCTACCTGCAGTACCGCAACGTGAAGGCCGACTACGTGAAGGCCTGGTGGAACGTCGTCAACTGGGCCGACGTCACCCGGCGCTTCACGACGGCGCGCACGGCCACCCAGGGCCTGATCGTCGCCTGAGCGCTCCCCCGGGGTCGCGGCCGGCCCGGTCGCGACCCCGGGGGCGACTCGTCAGGGAAGCCTCACCTCGGCCCCCGCGGGCCACGCCCTGGCCCGACCGTGACACCGCCGGCGGGCAGACCCCACAGCGACCGCTCCCGCACCGAGTCGACTCCCCCGCCCGACCCACCCCTGCGAGGCCCCCGTGTACCTGTCGAAGACCGAGGCCGCCGTCCTGCCGACGACGCTCGTCGGCACCCCCCGCCCGTCGCCGGCACCGCAGCCGGCCGGACGGCGCCGCATCTGGCCCCTGCTCGGCCCGGCCTTCGTCGCCGCCGTCGCCTACGTCGACCCCGGCAACTTCGCCACCAACTTCTCCGGCGGCGCCTCCTTCGGCTACACGCTGCTGTGGGTGATCGTCGCGGCGAACCTCATGGCGATGCTCATCCAGAGCCTGACCGCCAAGCTCGGCCTGGCCACCGGCCGCGACCTGGCCACGCTGTGCCGCGAGAAGCTGCCGCGGCCGGTCACCTGGGGGCTGTGGGTGCAGGCCGAGGCGGTCGCCATCGCCACCGACCTGGCCGAGATCGTCGGCGGCGCGGTCGCCCTGAACCTGCTGTTCGGGGTGCCGCTGCCGATCGGCGGTCTGATCACCGCCGTCGTCGCGTTCGTGCTGCTGGGGGCGCAGTCGCGCGGGCACCGGCCCTTCGAGCGGGTCATCACCGGGCTGCTGCTGGTCATCGGGCTGGGCTTCGCCTACACGCTGATCGGCTCCGGCGTCGACCTCGGCGGCGTGGCCGGCGGGATGGTGCCCACCTTCGCGGGCTCGGAGAGCCTGGTGCTGGCCACCGGCATCCTCGGCGCCACGGTCATGCCGCACGTCATCTACGTGCACTCCGCGCTCACCCCGGGCCGCTACGGCGACGTCGTCACCGCCGGGCGCACGCACGAGGGACGGCGCCGGCTGCTGCGCGCCCAGCGCCTCGACGTCCTGCTGGCCATGGGCCTGGCCGGCCTGGTGAACGCCGCCATGCTGGTCATCGCCGCGCAGCTGTTCACCGGCAGCGCCGAGGAGGTGACCTCCCTCGAGGGCGTGCACGCCGGCCTCGGCGACCAGCTCGGCACCGGCGCCGCGCTCGCCTTCGCCGTCGCCCTGCTCGCCAGCGGGTTCGCCTCCTCCTCGGTGGGCACCCACGCCGGCCAGGTGGTCATGGCCGGCTTCCTCAAGCGGCACATCCCGGTGCTGACCCGCCGGCTGATCACCCTGGCCCCCGCGCTGGCGGTGCTGGTCCTCGGCGGCGACCCGACGACGGCGCTGGTCTGGTCGCAGGTCGTGCTCAGTTTCGGCATCCCGTTCGCCCTGGTGCCGCTGCTGTGGCTGACCAGCCGCCGCGACCTCATGGGCGGCTGGGTCAACCGGCGGGTCACCACCGCGGTCGGCGCGGTCGTCGCCGCGCTGATCATCGGCCTCAACGCCCACCTGCTGCTGGGCTTCGTCACCGGCTGACGCCGGCGCCCCTCAGCGAGACCGGCGATCTCGGTGCCATCAGCCCGTGATGGCCACGAGATCGGCGATCTCGGTGCGTCAGGGGCGGGGGACAGCGGCCTGGTCGGCGGTGGCGCGGATGTCGTCGGCCAGGCGCGGCCACAGCGCCCGGGGCAGCTCGTGGCCCACCCCGGGGTGGACGACGAGGCGCGCGCCAGGCACCGCGGCCGCCGTCGCCTCGCCGCCCTCGGGCCGGATCACGACGTCGCTGTCGCCGTGCACGACCAGCGTGGGCACCCGCACGGCGGCCAGCTCGGCGCGCAGGTCGCGCGCGATCCGCTCGGCGGCGCCCTGCCGCTTGGCGCCCGGGCCGGTCAGGCCGGAGGCGTCGCGGGCCATGGCCACCCGCAGCACCGCCAGGTGGTCCTCGCGCTCGGCGGGGTGGCCGGGCGAGCCGGTGACCTCCTGCATCGCCAGCAGGAAGTCGGCCATCGCCTCGGGCGTCGTCGGCCGGCCCCGCTCCTTCGCCAGCCGCTTGGCGCGACGGACGAGCGCCATCGTCGTCCGCGCCCGCATCCGGCCGATCCGCGGCGCGGGCTTGGACATGATCGACGTCAGCGACAGCACGCGGTCGGGGTGCTCGACGGCGAGCAGCTGGGCGATCATCCCGCCGAGCGAGGCGCCGACGACGTGCGCGGCCGGCCAGCCGACGGCGTCCATCACCGCGACCGCGTCCCCGGCCATGTCCGAGAGCGTGTAGGCGGCCGGGACCCGCGACCAGGCGCGCTCCGGCACCGGGCCGTCGAGGTGGGTGGACAGGCCGACGTCGCGGTTGTCGAACCGGACGACGCGGAACCCGCGCGCGGTGAGCTCGGCGCAGAACCCGTCGGGCCAGCCGACCATCTGGGCGCCCAGGCCCATGACCAGCAGGAGCGGCTCGCCGTCGGGCTCGCCGAGCACCTCGTAGGCGATGTCGAGCGGGCCCGAGCGGGCGGTCAGGATGGCCACGGCTGCCTCCAGGTCGTCGTTGGGGATACAGTCGTACCACAACATTGGGTACAGGTGTACCCGAACGGACGGAGGTGTCGTGCCCCGGCGGGTCGACCACGAGGAGCGGCGGCGCGAGCTGACCGCCGCCCTCCTGCGCATCGCGAGCACCCGCGGGCTGCAGGCGGTGTCGATGCGCGAGGTCGCCGCCGAGGCCGGGGTGTCGCTGCGGGTGGTGCAGTACTACTTCACCGACAAGCGCACGCTCATGGCCTCGGGGATCACCGAGCTGGCCGCGCGCCTCGACCGCCGCGTGCGCGAGCGGGCCGCCGCCCTCGGCACCGGGCTGCCGCCGCGGACGGTCCTCGAGGTCGTCCTCGGCGCGATCCTCCCCACCGACGACGACAGCCGCGCCGACCAGCTGGCCTGGACCGCCTACTACGCCGCCGGCCTCACCGACCCCGCGGACGCCGTCGACGGCCGGTACGCCCCCGACGCGCTCGAGCGGTGGCTCACCGGCGTCGTCGCCCGGGCCGTCGACGGTGGCGAGGTGCCCGCCGACGCCGACCCGCGGATCGAGGTGGTCAGCCTGCTGGCACTGACGAACGGCCTGGTCAGCAGCGTGCTGGGGCAGCAGCGCACCGTCGACGACGCCCTCGCCGTCGTCCGCTACCGCCTCGACCGCCTCTTCGCCGCCTCGCCCTCCGGAGCCGCGGGGTCCCCGCCGCGCGGCAGCACCGCGCCGACCATCGACTCGGCCATCCAGTCCTCGTAGTCGTCGAGGGTCCAGCCGCACCGCAGGACGAGCCCGTCGGCGACCTCGCCGCCGTTGAGCACCCAGAGCCGGTGGCCGGCGCGCTCGACGGAGAGGCCGGGCCGCAGCGCTCCCCGCCCGTCGAGGTGGGTGGCGAGGGAGGTGGTGCCGGCCAGCCGCTCCCGCTCGGTCGTGTCGACCACCTGCGCGACCTCGGGGTCACCGACGGCAGCGGCGCGCAGGACCCGCGCCAGTGGGCCGAGGCGCTCGTAGATGTCCCGGGACAGGCGCGCGTACGCCACGAGCACCCGGGCGGGATCGGGTTCGGCCAGCACGTCCCGGACCGGCGAGCGCGCACCCAGGGGCACCGGGTCGAGGTCCCCCGCGATCGTGACGTCCCAGACTCGCTTGACCAGCGCGGCCTTCCCCCCGCCGAGGGCGGAGTACACGGTCTGGACGGCGACACCGGCCGACGCCGCGACGGCGGCCATGGTGGTCGCCGCGTAGCCGTGCTCCAGGAGCAGCTCGCGGGCAGCGGTGACGATGCGCAGCTGCGTGGTGGCGGCCCGCTCGCGACGCCGGGAGTTGTCGTAGCGCCTCTCGACCCCGTCGGACATCGATGAGAACCTACTTCCATTGGAATTAGCTTCTGGTGGAAGGATACGGACATGGACCTCGCGGCACAGGGTCGCCGGGCGTACCGGGCGATCGAGACCGGCGACCTGGGCGACGTGGCCGACTACATCGCCCCCGGGTGGACCAACCGGGAGGCCGTCGCCGAGCCCCCGGCGGCGCGGGCGCGCGGACCTCAGGCGTTCGCGGCCACCGTCCGGTGGCTGCACACCGGCTTCTCCGAGCTCCGGCTCGACGAGCACGAGGCGGTCGTCGCCGGTCGCACGGTGGTGTCCGCCGTGACCATGAGCGGCCGGCACACCGGCCCGCTCGTGCTCCAGGACGGCGGCGTGCTCCGGGTGGCGCCTCCCGGCGGACGGCGCTTCACGGTGGAGCACGTGCACTGGAGCACGTTCGACGAGGAGGGCCGGGCGGTCAGCCACGCCGCCCGCCGCGACGACCTCGGCCAGGTGACCCAGCTCGGCCTGCTGCCCCCGACGCCGGGCGCGCTGCTGCGCAGCCTGCTGTGGGCGGTCACCGGTCGCTCCGCCGCCGCCCGCCGCGCCTTCGTCGCCACCTCCGGCGACCTCCCGGCGTCCGCGCCTCGCCCGCGGGCGACGACCGGCTGACGCCCCCTCGAGGTCCGCGTCCGGCCGTCAGGCGACCGCCACGCCCAGCACGTGCGGGCTGGCCGGCACCCGGACGGCCAGCTCCGGGAAGTCGAAGCGCCGCACCCGCTGCACGGCGAAGCCGGCGCGCTCCACGTCGCCGAGCGGGTCGGTGGCGGTGTGGCAGCCACCGGCGAGCAGCGGCCAGAGCGTCGCGTCCGCGATCCGCTGGACGACGCGCAGCCGGCGGTCCTCGGCGATGGTGTGCTCGAGGAAGCGCAGCTCACCGCCCGGCCGGAGCACCCGCCGCAGCTCACCGAGCGCCGCGGCCCGGCCGCGGACGCTGCACAGCACCAGGCAGAGGACGGCGACGTCGGCCGACCCGCTCTCGACCGGCAGCTGCTCGGCCGTGCCGGCGCGCACCTCCACCGCGACCTGGGCCTCCGGCGCGGCGTGCTCGGCCGCGGCCCGCAGCGTCGGCTCCGGCTCGACCGCGACCACGCGGGTCACCGTCTCCGGGTAGTGACCGAAGTTCAGCCCGTCGCCGCACCCGACCTCGACGACCACCCCGCGCGCCCCGGCGAGCAGCTCGCGGCGGAGACCGGCCATCCCGACCTCCTCCATCCGGGGGCTGAGCCTCCGGTACCAGCGGCTGAAGAGGGGGCGCGGCAGGTCGGTGACCACGCGGGCACCGTCCCGGGGACGGCGGACGGCGTCAAGCGGGTGGCCGCCGCTCCGCGCACCGACGCCGCCGCGCGACGGGAGCGACGGCGGGCTCGTCGGGCTCGTGTTCCGGTGCGACGCGCTGGTTGACTCGTCCCATGGTCGCGCCACTGCCGGAACCGGAACCGAGCATCGATCCCGATGAGCCCGTGCCCGACGACCCGGGCGAGCTGCTCCCCGACGCACCGGAGCCCCTGCCGCCCGCGCCCGTCGAACCGACACCGGACGATCCCGGCGGCGACCCCGGCGGCGTGCCCGAGCCCGCCTGATCCGCGGGCCGCCGCCTGCCGGTCGGGGTGCAGCCGGCGCGAGGGGTCAGCTGTCCCAGATGCCGGCGAAGTGGTGCACCGGGCCGTGGCCGGAGCCGATGCCGAGCGACTCCCCGGCCGCCAACATCCGCTGCAGGTGGTCGCGCGCCCGCTCGACCGCCGGCTCCCAGTCCCCCGGCCCGCCGACACCGCGCGCCACGAGCGCGGCGATCGCCGACGACAGCGTGCAGCCGGTGCCGTGCGTCGCGGCGGTGTCCACCCGGGGCCGCCGGGTGACGACGACGCCGCCGGCGGTGGCGAGCACGTCGACGCTCTCGGTACCGCCCAGGTGCCCGCCCTTGAGCAGCACCGCGCCGGGACCGAGCTCGAGCAGCGCCCGCGCCTGGCCGGGCAGCTCGTCGACCGTGGTCGCCGGCGCCACGTCGAGCAGCGCCGCGGCCTCCGGCACGTTCGGCGTCACCAGGTCGGTGACGGGCAGCAGGTCGGTGCGGACGGCGGCGATCGCGTCGTCGTCGACCAGCCGGTCGCCGCTGGTCGCCACCATGACCGGGTCGCAGACCACCGGTCCCGCGGCGCGGCCGGCCAGCGCGGCGGCCACCTCGCGGGCGACGTCGGCGGTGCCGAGCATCCCGGTCTTGGTGGCGTGCACGGTCACGTCGTCGAGCAGCGTGGCGATCTGCTCGCGCACGAACGCGGCCGGCACCGGGTGCACGCCGGTGACGCCGCGGGTGTTCTGCGCGGTCAGCGCGGTGAGGACCGCGGTGCCGTAGGCGCCCAGCGCGCTGAAGGTCTTGAGGTCGGCCTGGATCCCGGCGCCGCCGCTGGGATCGCTGCCGGCCACGGTCAGGGCGACGGCGGCGGTCACCGGGCACCCCGCAGGGCACGGGCCGCGGCGGCGGGGTCGGGCGCCGCGCAGACCGCTGACACCACGCAGATGCCGTCCACGCCGGTCACCAGCGCCGCCCGCTCGGCGGAGATCCCCCCGATCGCCACCGACCGCAGCCCGCCGGCCGCCGCCTCCGCCGCCAGCGCGGCCACCCCTCCGGGGCCGAGCCCCGTCCCGGCATCGGGCTTGGTCGGCGTCGTCCACACCGGCCCGATGCCGACGACGTCGACCGTGCCCGGCGGCAGTGCCAGCGCGACCGCCAGCTCGTCGTCGTCCCCGGTGGACAGGCCGAGCAGCCGGTCGGGGCCGATCAGCGCACGCACCTCGGCCGGCGGCAGGTCGTCCTGGCCCACGTGCACGCCGTCCGCGCCGGCCAGCAGGGCGACGTCGACCGCGTCGTTCACGAACAGCGCCACACCCGGGTCCAGCACCGCACGTACCGCGAGCGTCAGCTGGTACAGCTCCCGTCGCGACGCCGTCTTGTCCCGCACCTGGACCGCGGTCACCCCGCCGGCCACGGCGGCCCGGACGACGTCGGGCACGGAGCGCGGCGCCGACAGCGCGGTGTCGGTGACCAGGTACAGCGTCGGGTCGAACGCCGGCCTCACGCGGTCACCTGCGCCGGCCCCAGGTCGGTCACCGCGTCGAGCGCGTCCAGCCACAGCGGGGCGAAGGTGCCCGGCCCGGCGGCGACGGCGGCCGCGGCCTCGGCGGCCAGCGCGACGTGCGCGTGCGCGGCGACCGCGCCGGTCAGCGGGTCGCCGGTGGCGGCGACGTAGGCGGCCACCAGCGCACCGAGCGCGCAGCCGGCGCCGGTGGTGCGGGTGAGCAGGGCAGAGCCGCCGCCCACGCGCACGGTGCGGGACCCGTCCGTCACGACGTCCACCTCGCCGCTGACCGCGACCACCCCGCCGGTGCGCCCGGCCAGCGCGACGGCGGCCTCCAGCGCGTCGTCGGCCGCCGCCGTGGAGTCCACCCCGCGCCCGCCGGACCCGGTGCCGGCCAGCGCCATGACCTCGCTCGCGTTGCCGCGGACCACCGCCGGCCGCGACCCGAGCAGCTCGGCGGCCAGGTCGGTGCGGAAGGCCAGCCCGCCGACGGCGACCGGGTCGAGCACCCACGGCGTCCCGGCCTCGGCGGCCGAGGCCGCGGCCAGGCGCATGGCCCGCGCGGTGCGCTCGTTGACGGTGCCGACGTTGACCAGCACCGCCGAGGCCACGGCGGCGAAGCCCTCGGCCTCCAGCGGCTCGTCGACCATCGCCGGTGCCGCGCCGACGGCGAGCAGCGCGTTGGCGGTGAGCGTCTGCACGACCGTGTTGGTCAGGCAGTGCACGAGCGGGGCGGCGCTGCTCAGCGCCGATCGGGCAGCGGTCAACGCACCGGCATCCATCGCCGTGACATCCCTTCGCCAGCATGACCTGGACAGGTTCGACGGGTGTGTTCTCAGCCCGCCGGACGGCGGACACCCCGAGTCACTGGTCCGTGAAGGTACTCCAGGCCGCCGGGGCCCAGGCGGCGGTGAAGAAGCCGAGCTCCAGCTCCATCGCCCGCCGGTAGGCCCGCCGGACGCCGGGGGTGTCGGCGGCCAGCCGGTCGAGCAGCGCCTCCAGCGTGGCGGCCAGCTCCGCGAAGCCCGGGTCGGCGTAGGTGTCCACCCACTCGCGGTAGGGCCCGGCCGCACGCGGGACCAGGGCCTGCCCGAGGTGCGCGTAGAGGCGCATGCACGGCGTCATCGCCGCGCAGACCTCGCCCACGTCGCCCAGCGCGGCGGTCGCCAGCAGGAAGTCGGTGTAGGCGAGCGTCGCCGGCGCGGGCGAGACGGCGGCCAGGTCGATGCCCCAGCGGGCCGCGTAGCCGTCGTGCAGCCGCAGCTCCTCCCGGACGCCGGCCAGCAGGTCGGCGAAGGCCTCCAGCGTCGGGCGGTCGCGGCTGTGCGCCACCCCGAGCGCGTAGGCGCGGGCGAAGGCCTCGAGGAAGAACGCGTCCTGGGCGACGTAGCCGGCGAAACGCTCGCGCGGCAGCGTGCCGTCGGCGACGCCGGTGACGAACGGGTGCGCGAGCGCGGCGGCCGCCAGGTCGGCGCTCCCGGCCCACAGCTCGGCGGAGAGCGTCACGCGTCCAGCGCCATCTGCCAGAACGCCGTCTCCGCGGCGACCACCTCGAGGAAGACGGCGTCGTCGGCGTCCCCGGTCACCGCCTCCAGATCCGCCACGTACGCGGCGAACGCCGGCACCGTCCAGTGCTCGACGAACTCGCGGTACCCCGGGGCGCCGGGCCGCGCGGACGACCACGCGTCGAGGTAGGTCCGCTCGATCGTCCACAGCGCCGTCAGGGCGGTCGCCGGGTCGGCGGCGTCCAGCCGTTCCAGCACGGCCGCGTACGCGACGGTGGCCGGCAGCCGGGCGGCGGCGAGGTCCAGCCCGCGGGCGGCCGCTTGCTCGGTGAACCAGGCCAGCTCCTCGACGAGCGCGACGCACCCGCCGGCCAGCACCGCCGACGCCGAACGGGGGGCGCGGGCCAGCAGCCGGGCCTGGAAGCGCAGCAGGTCGGCGACGAAGTGCGCGTCCTGCACCAGCCAGGTGTCGAAGGCCCCGGCGGGCAGCGTGCCGTCGCGGACGGCGTCGAGGAACGGGTGGGCGGTGGCGCGACGCCAGGCGTCGGCGTGGCGGGTGAGCAGCTCGGCGACCGGCACGGCGGGCGACCCTACGCGCGGCCTGCGGCGGTCCGCGCGTCGTGCGTATGGTGGCTCCGCCGTGTGCGGGAGCTCGGGGCAACCGGGCTGAGAGGGCAGCTGAGCGCGCTGCCGACCGCTGGAACCTGACCGGGTAATGCCGGCGTAGGGAGCAGCCATGAGCACGTCGGACGTCCGCACCCCCGATGCACCCCTCACCCTGGAACAGGCACCCGCGCGCACGCTGGGCCTCGGCGAGTCCCTCGGCCTGTGGGCCAACCTCGGCGTCAGCGTGCTGCTGCCGGTGGCCGCGGTGTTCGTCGTCCTGCCCGGGCGGCCGCTGTGGGTGACCGTCGCGGCGATCGTCGTCGGCGCGGTCGTCGGCGCGACGCTGCTCGGGCTGGTCGCCGCGGCCGGCGCGCGGGAGAGCGTCCCGGGGATGGTCCTGCTGCGCGGGCTGCTGGGCCGGCGCACGTCCTGGCTGCCGACGGCGTTCAACCTCGTCCAGTGCGTCGGCTGGGCGACCTTCGAGATCGTGGTCATCGCCGAGGCCACCGCCCGCGTGCTCGACGCGCCGCGCTGGCCGTTCGTCGTCGCCGCCGGGGTGCTGGCCACCGCGATGGCGCTGCGCCCGCTCGGCGTCGTCCGGGTGCTGGCGCGCTACGCGGTGTGGGCCGCGCTGGCCGCCGTCGTCCACCTCTTCGTCGGGGTGCTCCGCGAGCCGCTGCCGCCGATCGAGGGCGGCGGGGCGACGTCGTTCTGGACGGCGGCCGACATCGTCATCGCGCTGCCGGTGTCGTGGCTGCCGCTGGCCGCCGACTACACCCGCCACGCGCGCAGCGCCCGCGCCGCCGGCGTCGGCTCGGCGGTCGGCTACGGCCTGGCCACCGTGGTCATGTTCGTGCTGGGCGTGCTGGCCCTGGCCGCGTACGGCGCGGCCGGGTTCGACGTCATCGACGCGCTGCTGGCCGTCCCGCTCGGCGCGGTGGCGGTGCTCGTGCTGGTGTCCGTCGAGCTCGACGAGGCCTTCGCCAACCTCTACTCGACGGCGGTGTCGGCGCAGAACGTCGTCGCCCGGCTCGACCGGCGGGTGCTCGCGGTGGCCGTCGGCGCGCTGGCCACGCTGCTGGCGCTGAGCTTCGACATCGCCGCCTACGAGCCGTTCCTCTTCCTCATCGGCGCGGTCTTCGTGCCGCTGGCCGGCGTGCTGATCCTGACCTACTGGACCACCCCGCGCGGGCGCTGGGACACCTCCGACACCGCCCCCGCCCGCCCGCTGCTGCTCCTGCCGTGGCTGGCCGGGTTCGTCGCCTACCAGCTCACCCTGCCCACCTACTTCCCCGGCCCGGGTGCCGGCTGGACGGCGTGGTGGGCGGCGCGGCAGGCCGACCTCGGCATCGACCCGGCCAACGGCTGGTCGGCCTCGCTGGTCGGGCTGGCCGTCGCCGTCGTCCTCACCCTGCCGGTGGTGCTGACCGGCCGCCGGCGGGCGGCGCTGCGGTGACCGACGTCGCCGTCGCCGGGGGCGGGCTGATCGGGCTCTCCGTCGCCTGGCGGGCCGCCCGCCGCGGGCTGTCGGTGACCGTCGTCGACGACGCCCCGGGCACCGGCGCCTCGGCCGCCGCGGCCGGGATGCTCGCGCCGGTGACCGAGGCCGGCTACCGCGAGGAGCCGCTGCTGCGCCTGGGCCTGGCCTCGCTGCAGCGCTGGCCGGCCTTCGCCGCCGAGCTCGAGTCCGCCGCCGGCCGGCCGGTGGGGCTGCGCACCGTGGGCACGCTGGTCGTCGGCTTCGACGACGACGACGTCCGCGAGCTCGACGCGCTGCACGCCTTCCAGCTCGAGCTGGGGCTGGCCGCCGAGCGGCTGACCCCGCGGGCCGCCCGCCGCCGCGAGCCGTCGCTGACCCCGCGGGTGCGCGGCGGGCTGCTGGTGTCCGGCGACCACTCCGTCGACGGCCGCGCCGTCCACGCCGCCCTGCTCGCCGCCGCGGAGGCGACCGGCGTCGAGCTGGTGCGCGACCGCGTCGAGGAGCTGGTGGTCGACGGCGGCCGGGCGGCGGGGCTGCGGCTGGCCGGCGGGCGCACGGTCGCGGCGGGCAGCGTCGTCCTGGCGCTCGGGGCGCGCAGCGGGCAGCTGCCCGGCATCCCGCCGCTGCCGGTGCGGCCGGTGAAGGGGCAGATCCTGCGGCTGGCCGGCGCCGACGGGCTGCTCGACGGCACCGTGCGGGCGCTGGTGCGCGGCCGGCAGGTCTACCTCGTGCCCTACGGCGGGGACCGGCTGGTCATCGGGGCCACCACCGAGGACCGCGGCTTCGACCCCACCGTCACCGCCGGCGGGGTGCACGACCTGCTGCACGACGCGATCGACGTCGTCCCGGGGATCACCGAGCTGGAGCTGGTGGAGACGCTGGCCCGCTGGCGGCCCGGGACGCCGGACAACGCGCCGCTGCTGGGTCCCTCGTCGTTGCCCGGGCTGGTGCTGGCCACCGGCCACCACCGCAACGGAGTGCTGCTCACCCCGGTGACCGCCGAGGCGGTCGCCGACCTGCTGGCCGGTGGCGCGCTGCCCGAGGTGGCCGCCCCGTTCTCCGCCGACCGGTTCCGGAGGGACTGACCGATGCAGGTGACCGTCAACGGCGAGGCGGCCGAGCTGGCCGACGACGCCACCGTGGCCGACCTGGTGGCCGCCCGCGCCGGCGGCCACGACCGGGTGGCCGTGGCGCGCAACGGCGACGTCGTCCCCCGCAGCAGCTGGACGGCGACCCGGCTGGCCCCCGGCGACGCCGTCGAGGTGCTCGCCCCCACCGCAGGAGGATGACCGTGTTGAAGGACCCCCTTGCCCCCCACAGCTCGCAAGCTCGCAGCGGGCCCCTGCAAGGGGGCCTGCCGGACCTGGTTCCCGCGCTCGCGCGCGAGGAGGCCGGCGACCCGTTCGTGCTGGGCGGGGAGACCTTCACGTCCCGGCTGCTGCTCGGCACCGGCGGCGTGCCGAGCCTGGAGGCGCTCGAGGCCGCGGTGCGCGCCTCGGGCACCCAGCTGGTCACCGTGGCGCTGCGCCGCGTCGAGGCATCGGCGTCCGGCTCGATGATGGACGTGCTCGACCGCTGCGGCGTCCGGCTGCTGCCCAACACCGCGGGCTGTCAGACCGCGCGCGAGGCCGTGCGCACCGCCCGGCTGGGCCGGGAGGCGTTCGGCACCGACTGGGTCAAGCTCGAGGTGATCGGCGACGAGCACACGCTGCTGCCCGATGCCGTGGAGCTGCTCGACGCCGCCGAGCAGCTGGTGGCCGAGGGCTTCACCGTGCTCGCCTACACCACCGACGACCCGGTGCTCGGCCGCCGGCTGGCCGACGCCGGCTGCGCCGCGGTGATGCCGCTGGGTTCCCCGATCGGCAGCGGCCTGGGCATCCGCAACCCGCACAACATCGCGCTGCTGCGCGAGGCCGTCACCGTGCCGGTCGTGCTCGACGCCGGCATCGGCACCGCCTCCGACGCCGCGCTGGCCATGGAGCTCGGCTGCGACGCCGTCCTGCTGGCCTCAGCGGTGACCCGTGCCCGCGACCCCGAGCGGATGGCGCTGGCCATGCGGCAGGCCGTGGAGGGCGGGCGGCTGGCCAAGCTGGCCGGCCGGATCCCGCGCCGCTGGCACGCCGAGGCCTCGACGTCGTTCGAGGGGCTGCCCGAACTGTGAGGCTGCCGCGGCTGGTCGTCGTCACCGACCGGACGCAGGCGGCCGGGCCGCTGGCCGACGTCGTCACCGCCGCCGTGGACGCCGGCGCCCGCGCCGTGCTGCTGCGGGACCGGGACCTCGCGGAGGACGACCGCGCCGCGTTGACCGCCGACCTGCGGGCGGTGCTCGACCCGGTGGGCGGGCTGCTGGTCGTCGCCGGCGCCACCGGGGACGCCGTCCACCTGGCCGCCGCCGAGCCGTTCCCCGCCGTCCGGCCCCGGCTGGTCGGGCGGTCCTGCCACTCGGCGGCGGAGCTGACCCGCGCCCGGGAGGAGGGCTGCGACTGGGCGTTCCTCTCCCCCGTCGCCCCCACCGCCTCCAAGCCCGGCTACGGTCCGGCGCTCGGCGTCGAGGGGTTCGCCCGGCTGGCCTCCCTCGGCCCACCGCCGTACGCCCTGGGCGGCGTCGTCCCCGCCGACGTCCCCGCCCTGCTGGCCGCCGGGGCCCACGGCGTGGCCGTCATGGGCCCGGTCATGCGCGACCCGTCCGTCGTCCGGGAGTACCTGACCGCCCTGGGCCCCTGAGGATCAGCCGGCCGCCGGCCGCTGCTCGGCCACGACGTCGGCGACGACCACCTCCGCCGGCGACGACGGCTCGCCGGCGCCCTCGCGGCCCGGCAGCACCAGGTTCAGCACCACGGCGACGACGGCCGCGACGACGATGCCGGAGTCGAACAGCGCGCCCCACTGACCGGTGACCCGGTCGACGGCGTCCGGCGCCGACGCGATGCCCCGGCCCAGCGCCAGCGACAGGGCGACGATCAGCAGCGCCCGGGTGTCGAGGCCGTCCTCCACCAGCATCTGGACGCCGATCGCGCACACCATGCCGAACAGCACGAGCACGCCGCCGCCGAGCACCGCAGGCGGGATCGCGGCCAGCACCGCGGCGACTTGCGGCAGCAGCGAGAGCCCGACCAGCACCAGCGCGCCGATGGTCACCACGTGCCGGCTCATCTGCTTCGTGAGCGCGACCAGGCCGATGTTCTGGCTGAACATCGTCGTCGGCAGGGCGCCGAACACGCCGCCGAGGACCGCGCTGCCGCCCTCGGCGAGGATGCCGCCGCGCAGCTCACGGCGGGTGGCCGGCCGCCCCGCGCCGCCCTCGGTGACCGCGTGCACGGTGCCCACGGAGTCGACCGTGTTGACCACGCCGACGACGGCCATCGACAGCACCGCGACGAGCGGGAAGGACACGCCGAACTCGAACGGCGTGGGCAGCGCCACCAGCGGCCGGTCGCCGGCACCGGAGAGGTCGAGCAGGCCGAGGGGGATCGACACGAGGTAGCCGACGACGACGGCGACGAGCACCGACGCGGTGCACAGCAGCCCGCGGCAGAACTGGTTGAGCACCACGGTGAGCACGAGGACCAGCGCGGCCACACCGAGGTTCACCGGCGAGCCGAAGTCGGGCGAGCCCACCCCGCCGGCGGCCAGGTCGACGCCGCTGGGCAGCAGGCCCAGGCCGATCACCAGGATGATCGTGCCGGTCACGACCGGCGGGAACAGGCCGGCCACCCGGTGGATGCCGAGCGCGATGGCCACCTGCACGGCCGCGGTGACCAGCACGCCCCCGAGGACGGCCGAGAGCCCGTGCTCCCCGGCCAGCGGGACGGCGACGGCGATGAACGCGAATCCCGAGCCCATCATCAGCGGCAGCCGGCTGCCGACCGGCCCGATGCCCACGGTCTGCAGCAGCGTGGCCAGCCCGGCGCACAGCAGCGCGGCCTGCACCAACAGCGTCGCCTCCCCGGTGGTGGCGCCGATGACGCCGGCCAGCAGGACGGCCGGCGTCAGGTTCGAGGTGAACATCGCCAGCACGTGCTGCAGGCCCAGCGGGACGGCGACGCCCCACGGCGGCCGGCCGTCGGGGTCGGCCGGGTCGGTGCGGGCGGGCGGGGTGGTGCGGGACCGGGTCGACAGGGCCATCACTGCACTCCAGGGCCGGGCGGGCGGGTACCCCGGAGAGGGTGCGCGCCCGGTGTTCCGGGACCGTGTCGGCTCCGTGACGACGCGTCGCGGTCACCGGTCCTGTGACCCGGGTCGCAGTCACGTTTGGGGCGACCCCTGCCGAGTCATACGCAGGTGTTCGACATCCACCCCGGACCGGGGACTCGACGGGCGAGGAGACACGGGGTGATGCGCGGATCCGCCGGGCTCGGCTGGCCCGCGGCGTCGCCTCCCCCCGCGCACGACGGCCTGGTGTGGCAGCTCTCGGACGTCACCGAGCTGCCCCGGGTCCGTGCCGAGGTGCGCCGCTGCCTCGACGCCGGCGGACCGGCCGACCTGCGCGACCGGCTGCTGCTGGTGCTCGACGAGATGGCCTCCAACGCGCTGCGCCACGGCGGCGGCCGCGTGCAGGCCGCCGTCCGCCGCACCGGGGACGCCATCCTGGTCGCCGTCTCCGACGGTGACACCCGCACCCCTCCCACGCCGGCGGTGGACCGTGACCCCAGCGAGGGCGGTCTGGGTCTCTACCTCATCGCCGAGCTGTCGACGTCCCACGGCTGGTGGGTCGACGGCGACGCCAAGACCGTCTGGGCGGTCCTCCGTCCCGGCTGACGGCGGCCCCCTCGTGAGGTGCTGGAACGGCCCTCCTGCAGGGTCCCGCCGCGAGCTCCCGAGTGGGGAGGCATGAGGGCCCTCCTACTGCGGGTGAAGGCGGATGGCGACCAGCGCCACGTCGTCCTGCAGGCCCTCGGGGCGCAGGCGGGTGACCAGCGCGTCGCAGAGCCGCTCCAGCGCGAGGCCGGCGAGCTGGGCCAGCGCCGTCCGCAGCCGGTCGGTGCCGTCGTCGAGCAGGAGGTCGCGGCCCTCGACCAGCCCGTCGGTGTAGAGCAGCAGCGTCGAGCCGCGGCGCACCTCCACGGCCGACGACGTCCGCCGCGCGCCCGGGTCGACGCCCAGCATCAGCTCCCCGCGCCCGCCGCCCAGCGTCTGCACGGCGCCCTCGGGGGTGAGCACCAGCGGCGCGGGGTGCCCGGCGTTCGACCAGCGCAGCGTGGTGCGGCCGGCCGCGCGCTGCTCCGGCGTCTGCTCGACGCGCGCGACCACCGCCGTCGCCATGGTGGGCATGCCCAGCGCGTCGATGGCCGCGTCGAGCTCGCCGAGGACCGCGGCCGGCGGCACGTCGCCGCGGTAGGCGATGCCGCGCAGCATGCCGCGCAGCTGGCCCATCGCCGCGGCCGCCTCGGTGTCGTGGCCGACGACGTCGCCGATCACCAGCACCGTCGCGCCGTCGGGCTGCAGGAAGGCGTCGTACCAGTCACCGCCGACCTGGGCCGCCTGCACCGCCGGCTGGTAGCGGACGACGATCTCGGCGTGGTCGGGCTGCGGCGGTGCGGTGAGCATGCTGCGCTGCAGTGCCTCGGCCAGCCGGCGCTGCTGGTCGAACAGGCGGGCGTTGTCCAGGGCCAGCGCGACGCGGTCGGCCACCTCGCGGGCGGCCGCGACGTCGTCGGCGTCCGCGGCCGGCCGGTCGTCGCCGCGGTAGAGGCTCAGCGCGCCGAGCGTCCGCCCGCGGGCCAGCAGCGGCAGGGTGACCGCCGAGCGCGGCGCCAGCGCGTCGAAGACCTCCCGCACCTCGCCCTCGGGCAGGGTCGGCCGGATGACCGCGCGGACGTCGGCCACGGTGAGCAGCTGCCCGGACTCCAGTGCCCGCAGCACCGGCGCGTCCGGGGCGACGGAGGCCAGCCGCAGGCCCGCGTAGGTGGCGGCGGCCGGGCGCAGCGCCGGGTCGCGGTGCCAGCTGGCGACGTCGCGCATCCGGCCGTCGGCCCCGGTGGCCAGCGTGAGGATCACCCAGTCGCCGAGCACCGGGACGACGGCCTCGGCGACCCGCTGCAGCGCGGCCTCCTCCGCCGCGGCCGACCCCAGCGAGGCCGACATCAGCGCGCTCACCTCGGCGAGCAGGGCCAACCGGGCGGCGCTGTCCCGGGCACGCTGCTCGGCGCCGCGGCGCTCGGTGACGTCGAGGAAGGAGACCGACAGCCCGTCGGGGCCCGGCCAGGCGCGGATCTCGTACCAGGCGTCCAGCGGCGGCGGGTGGTGGGCCTCGAAGACCCGCTCCTCGCCGGTCTCGACCGCGCCGCGGTAGTGGACCTCGAAGTCCGTGCCGACGGCGGCCGGGAACAGCTCCCACAGGACGCCGCCGAGCACCTCCTCCCGCGAGCGGCGCAGGACCCGCTCGGCCTCGGCGTTGACGTAGGTGAAGCGCCACGCCGGGTCGAGGGTGAAGAAGGCCGAGCGCATGGTCTCGAGCACCCGGGCCACACGGGCGTCGTCCCCGCCCACCCGGGTCGTGTCGATGCCCGCGCCGAGCAGCCGCACCGGCGCGCCGCGGTCGTCGGCCAGGGCGCGGCCGCGCCCCTGCACCCAGCGGAGCTCGCCCGAGGGCAGCACGACCCGGAACTCCGCGGAGTACTCACCGCAGGTGTCGACGGCGCCCTGCAGGGCCTGCAGCGTGCGCTCGCGGTCCTCCGGGTGGACCCGCGCGGCGAAGGCGTCGATCGTCCCGCCGAACTCCCCGGACTCGTAGCCGAAGAGGGCCAGCATCTGGTCGTCCCAGGTCAGCCGCCCGGTGACGAGGTCCCAGTCGAAGCTGCCGATGCCGGCGGCGTCGATGGCCAGCTCGACGCGCAGCCGACTGACCTCGGCGTCGGTCAGGGCCGGCAGCCGGCCGTCGGGAGCGGTCCCCGGCGACCGCGGTCGCTGCTCGGGGACGATCACGCGGGGCTGGTCCCTCTCGTACGGGGGCAACGGGTCGGCGTCCTTTGTCTCACGCCCGGAGGGTGCGCTTCCACCCGGTGTGCCGGAGACGACAGTCGGTCACGGACGCACGGGAGCCCCGGGTGGGAGCGAGCCGGCCCCTGGACGCCGGACGGGCGCCCCCGCGGCCCGGCTCCGGCGGCGGTGCCGGAGCGGACTCGTCGGGAGCGCCCGTCGAGGGTCGTGACGCGCGGCGCCCGCGGGAGCGGGACGCACCGTCGTCGCCGGTGCCGGCGGCGCCGGGCCTGGTGGACCGCGGCCGGTCGACTGCGCGCTGCACCTCGGCTCGGCCCGGAGGGCCGGCACCGGTCCCTCGGCGCCCGATCTGGCCAGGTCGTGCTCGGTCGGAGACCCGGGAGGGGGGTTCCCTCCCCGGGCACCGGCAGGGCCTGGGGGTCGCCTCCCGTCAGCAGCCGCTGCCGGCGGACCGCGCCGCATCGTCCGTCTGCGCCTCCCGGGAGGGACCGCGCGCCGTCCTTCGAGAGGAACGGCCGGCGGAGGGTCGAGGCGAGAACCGTCGTGCGGAGGGGTCTGTCGGCGGCGGGGTGCCGCGGGGAGGGCCAGTGGGCGGCCGCGAGCGGCCGGGAGGTGGAGCTGCGCACGGACCGGACCGGCGGTCCCGGCCACCCGTGGGGGAAGTGGTGGCCGGGCCCGTCGACCTCGTCGGCGAGGCGTCGGACGGCGTCCCCGCGGAGGGGGCGCGCTACGGGTCAGTCGGGGGCGGGGGCGGCCGGGGGGAACCCCGGGCCGCGATCGGTACCGGGTCGCCCCGGGCCC